>CAZSMD010000001.1:0-57318 GCA_964608145.1 uncultured Candidatus Saccharibacteria bacterium
CGCCTTCAACGCGGAGTGACGTGTCCTTCACGTCGCGCGCCTTATCTCCGAAGATGGAGCGGAGCAAACGCTCTTCCGGCGTCAGTTGTGACTCGCCTTTCGGTGTGATTTTACCGACGAGAATGTCGCCCGGCTGCACCTCAGAACCGATGCGGATAATGCCGTCTTCGTCGAGGTTGCGGAGCTTCATTTCTCCGACGTTCGGAATGTCGTTTGTGGTAACTTCCGGACCAAGTTTGGTGTCGCGGACGTTACACGAGAACTCTTCGATGCGGATTGAGGAGAGATAGTTGTCGCGGACAAGCCGTTCTGAAATGATGATGGCGTCTTCAAAGTTGTTTCCAGACCAGGACATGAACGCAACGAGCAGGTTCTGTCCGAGAGCAAGCTGACCGTCAACGGATGTCGATGTGTCTGCAAGCAGGTCGCCGCGCTTTACCGAGTCGCCGACTTTGACCGCCGGACGCTGGTGGAATACCGTGAAGCCGTTTGTTCGTGAGAATGTCACCAAATCATAGCGGTCGTCCTTCCCTTTCGCGTTCTTCACGACGATGTGCTTTGCATCAACTGTTTTGACCGTTCCCGCTTCCTTCGCGTACACAAGGCGTCCCGAGTCGCGTGCGGCAAATTCTTCAATACCGGTCGCCACAAGCGGTGCCTGCGGGCGTACACACGGAACCGCCTGCTTCTGCATGTTTGAACCCATGAGCGCGCGGTTTGCGTCGTCGTGGTTCAAGAACGGAATTAATGCGGTGGCGATTGAGTATGCCTGGTTTGTCGCAACGTCCATGTAATGCACGTCTTTAGCGGACACAACTTTCGGTCGTCCCTTAAAACGAACCTCCACGCGCTCGTTCGTGATCTTTCCGTTTTCGTCGCGTCCTGTTGCAGCGTGTGCGATGTTGTAATTTTCTTCGTCGCGGGCGTTGAGGTATGCGATTTCCTTTGTCACCTTGCCGTCAACAACCTTTGCGTACGGTGTTTCAATGATGCCGAAGTCGTTCAGGCGGGCGTATGTCGCCAAGTGAAGAATAAGACCGATGTTCGGACCTTCAGGTGTGTGAATCGGGCAGAGGCGTCCGTAGTGTGATACGTGCACGTCACGGACTTCGAATCCTGCGCGTTCGCGCGAAAGACCGCCCGGACCGAGTGCGGACAGAATGCGGAGGTGTTCAATCTCAGAGAGAATGTTCTCCTGGCTCATGAACTGTGAAAGCTGGTTCGTTGTAAAGAACTCCTTAATCTGCGCCTGCAGCGGCTTCGGGTTCAATACATGAATCGGCAGCGTCGTCTCAACATCGATAATGGACATGCGGTCCTGGATATTGCGCTTCATGCGCGCCAAACCGACACGCATTTTTGCCTGGAGCATTTCACCGACGTAACGAACGCGTCGTGATGCGAGATCATCAACGTCGTCTGCTTCAGAGCCCGGCGTCGTGTTCAGCATCGCAATGTGGTTCACGATGGTCGCAATATCATCAAGCGAGAGCGTACGTTCGCCGAGTGCTTTCTTTTCAAGTGATTTGCCGAAGCGCTGGTTGAAACGAAAACGGCCGACTTCAGAAAAGTCGTAGCGTTCCGCATCGAAAATACTTTTGACGAATTCACGCGCGTTATCAACCGTTGCGAGCTCGCCGTCGCGGAGCTTCTTGTGAATCTCAATAAACGACTCATCTGCGGTCTGTGCGGTATCGTGCGCAAGCGTTTTCTCGATGAATTCAAGCGTTGCCGGATTGCCCGCAAAGAGCTTCTTTATCGCATCGTTTGATTCCGCACCCAGCACGCGCAGAAGGTGCGTCACCGGGAATTTGCGCTTTCGGTCAATGCGAACCTGGATGGTCTTGTTGGGTTCTGTCTCAATTTCAACCCATGCACCGCGCGACGGAATGATTTTTGCACCGAAGTATTCCTTGCCGCGGAATTCCTGTGATGAAAACAGCACGCCGAATGAACGGATGAGCTGCGCGACAATCACGCGCTCAACACCGTTGATGATGAACGTGCCGTGGTCAGTCTGTACCGGGACGTCTGCAATGAAGATTTCCTGCTCTTTTTCCGTGCCGAGCGATTTGTTAACGAGCTTCACCTGTGCTTTGAGCTGCACATCATAATTGAGCTTATTCTCTTTGGCGTAATGCTCGTTGAACTTCGGCTCGCCGATAGTGAGTCCGAGAAAATGCAGTTCAAACTTTTTCCCTGAATAGTCGGAGATGGGAGAAAACTCCTTGAAGAGCTCCTTGATACCCTTCTCAAGAAACCACTTAAATGAAGTGATTTGAGCCTCAGAAAGGTTCGGGAGATCCATCAGGGGCGCGGTGAACTTCGCGAAGTGCTTTTGTTTCATGGGGATACACGTGCGGCGCCGATTAAGGGCCGAAAGCTAGCGCGCGAACATACGAACACCTCCCCCGCAGGAATGATCAGTTCCCGCGTTTGTGACGGAAAAGGTGCTAGTGTGTTCTAGCAAATTGACTGTATAAGTCGGTATTAAAAGACGAGAAGTCCAGGGACAACTCATTCCACCCCTCGTAGATTTCAGAGTATATAGGATGACACTGGAAACGTCAATAGGTCGCCCTTCTGTGGATAACTTTCTTGACTATCTCCTCTTCTTTTTTCTCCAATCCTCAATTTTTTTATGATTGCCGGAGAGCAGGACCTTCGGCACCGCATACGATTTCTTTTTCCAGACAAATGTTTCGGGGCGTGTAAATGTTTCCTCAGGCGCTTCGCGTTTTTCCTCAAGCGATTCCGTTTTTCCGAGAACTCCCGGGATATGCCGCGCAATCGCATCAACAACAAGGAGTGCGGGGATCTCCCCGCCGGTCACCACAAACGGACCGACTGAAATGTCCGTCGCGCGAAGTGCTTTTTTAACGCGCGCATCGATACCTTCATAGTGTCCGGCGATAAGTATCACCGTGTCATATTTTTTTGCGAACGACGCCGCGTCACGTGCGGTGAATTGTTTTCCGCGCGGCGACATGATGAAAACGCGAGCTTGTGGCTTGTGGCTTGTAGATTTCTTGGATTTTTTCAGAGCAGCGTCGACAGCTTTGAGAATCGGCTCCGCTTTCATAACCATACCGGGGCCTCCGCCGTACGGGCGGTCATCCGCGGTGTGATGCTTGTCCGTCGTAAAATCGCGCGGATTTATCGCTGACACCGAAATAAGCTTGTTTTTCTGGGCCCGTTTGAGCATTGAGGCGTCCGTAAACGCGGCGACCGCCTCCGGAAACAATGTAATGATGGAAAACCGTTTCATACGATGTGCTCGTATCCTAACACAAAATCCGCGCCGCCGCGGATTTTGTTTTTTGATTCAATACCTGCTGTTCTATTCTTCTTTGAGTGCTGCCATTGCGTCATCAACGTTTGCCGCCGCCATGCGTGTTGAACCTTCCGGTTCAAGAATCTTCAGATTCACGCGTGCGTTGTTTCTCATGCCGACAACACGAAGCAATGTGCGGATTGCTTTCGCGGTGTTACCTGAGCGGCCGACAACCGTACCCATGTCTTTCTGATTGACCTTGAGGGTGATGAGAACGCCCATCTCGTCAACAGTGCGAACCACTTTGACGTCATCGGGATTCTCAACTAATGCCTTCACAACGTGCTCAAGAAACGCTGCATCTTGGAACTCCTGTGCCATAAGCTTTTGTTACACTAAGTGTGCGTAAAGCTTTGTAATCGTGCTCTTCGAAAAGAGCCACCGCCTCATTGGAAAGACCCAGACGGTTGCATGGAGTATAGAAAAAAAGGGACGCCCTGTCTAGCGTTCCTTTTTCCTGAAAATTGTCGTCGTGCGCTACGCAGCCGGTTCTTCTGCGGGAGCCGGTGCCTCAGCCGGAGCTTCTGGTGCTTCCTCTGCGGGTGCCGGAGACGCCTCCGGTTGAGCCGGAGCCGCTTCCTCTGCAGGCGCTTCCTCTTTCGGTGTTTCTGCCGGAGCTTCTGCCGCTACAGGGGCCGGAGCAGCCTCGGTCTCTTCTTTTTTGATGGGTGTCTTTTTCGGAAGGGCGTTTCGTTTCTTGCCTTCAATGATGCCCTCCGTTATGAGCATGTTGTAAACCGTATCGGACGGCTGGGCGCCTTTCTGAATCCATGCCTTGGCCTTTTCGCCGTCGAGACGCTTGTCCTTGGTAACTGCATTATAAAAACCAACCTGATCGATATGGTTACCGGTTCGCGGTCCTTCTGTTCCTTCAACGACAATAATACGGAACGAGGGGTCGTTCTTTCGTCCTACACGCTGTAATCTCATTTTGAGCATGGGCACCATAGTAACAAAACTTCGAAGAAAAGACAAGGACCCCTCTATGCAAAAACCCGCCCTCCTTTCGGAGAAGCGGGTTTTTGAATAGGTTTTACTGGCGACGTAGGGCGAGGCAGCGAAAATGTATTTTCATTGCCGAGCCCGAGGAGCCAGAAAGACTTTTGGGCTTTTGCCTAAAAGTCTTACCAGCGGTCGTTTCGATCACCACCAAAGCTCTTTCGAGGACGATCCTCTTTCGGACGAGCTTCGTTAACAGTGAGCGTGCGGCCTTCGAAGTCCTTACCATCGAACATTTCGATGGCCTTCTGTGCGCCTGCTTCATCTGCCATCTCAACGAAACCGAAACCACGTGAGCGACCTGTCATCTTGTCCATGATGATGTTCGCTGACGCTACTGCTCCAGCTTGTGAGAAGTGATTCAAGAGACCGTCTTCGGTTGAGCTGTAAGGCAAACCTCCGACGTACAACTTTGTTGACATTGTGTTTTGTGAGCACAACTAATGAATACTTGCGAGACGACCTTCTTTCGAACGTACGCACAGATGTTGTGCACACAATGAAAAGATAAATACTCGCACGAGAACACTATAGCACAGAGGTGCTCAAAAGTAAATCAAATCAGGGATATGCCAAACAGTGGCTCTATTTAACACCCAAAAGCTTGACTTCAAAGATAAGAGTTGCCCCGGGAGGAATAACGCCGCCCGCGCCGCTGTCTCCGTATGCGAGGTCCGGGGGAATGGTGAGCCGCCGCTTTTCACCTATTTTCATGCCGGCAACCCCCTGATCCCATCCCGCAATAACCTCTCCGACGCCGAGTGTGAAAGAAAACGGCTGTCCGCGTTCAATGCTTGAGTCGAATGTTGTGCCGTCAGTAAGCGTTCCCACGTAATCAACGGTAACCGTCTTTCCATTGACGGCTTCTGCACCATTCCCCTCTTCAAGCACTTCGATGATGAGTTCGTTTGTGTTCATGGTTTGTTCAATATCAGAAGTTTCTTCCTCTACTTCTTTTATGTTGGTAAGTGAAAGCAGTAAAAATCCGACGAGTACCGCGACCGCAAGAATGCCGAGTGACACAAGTGTGTTTTTCATAACGTAAAGATTAGATTGTTGTGTTTTCGACAAGCACATGCAGACGGTACGCATCGTCCGGCGTTTCGACACCGGCTGTCGGAACCGGTTCGACGTTCTCAATGCTCACGAGAAAAGCATCAAAACCGTGCGGCTTTTCCCCCGCAGTGATGTCCACCGTCTCCGAGTCAGTGTCGGATAGGAGGGTCACACGTGCGGTAACGCTGCCTGCCTGCACACACATTGCATTCAGGGGACACCGGCTGTCAGCAACAATGCTGTCAAACGTTACCTTGACGCCGTTTACCAGTTTTGTTTCGCCCATTTTGAGCACTCCCCGCGTTGCGTCGCCCGCTTCGCCCTCCTTGGCCTCGAGCCGGTCAACAACAAGTGTGTTCCCTTCTGAAAAAGTACCAAACACAACAACGCGCGTACCAATGATATCCGCAAGTGCATTGCTGACTTTAAGCTCGAGCGGCATGACGTAGGTTGCTCCCGTCGTTACATCAGGTGTCTCCATGATGAGACGGAATCCGTTCTCCGTCTGTTCAAGAACGCCTTCAAACGAAGTCTGGTCGGGACATGCGAGAAATGCACACGACGGCCCGGTACGTCCGACGTACGAACCATCAGGACACATGAGCGCATCTTCGGTGCAGACCACCCCATTCGAGCCGCCTTTTTGAAGCGCAAAGAAAATAAGAATACCGGCAAGCACGAGCACAGAGAGAGAAATAAGGCTTTGTTTCATATGCGGAAAGTATACCATCCCCGCCCGCTCAAACAAAAAACCTCCGAGAATCTCGGAGGTTTTTTGTTATTTGAGTGAATCTGCAAGTTCCTTGGAGAGGAACTTGAACATCCCCGTTCCGCACGTTGCGCACTTGCCTTTGGCGGAATACTTTATCGCTCCGCCCTTGCCCTCTTTCTCCTCAATCTTTACGTCGGTCATTACCTGCATCTGGTGCTCTTTGCCTTTTTGTCGGCATTTCATGCACAGTGCCATTAGTTCTGCCATAAAAGAGTTGTTAGCTGATTAATGGATAATCTACATCCACAATGACATATTCGGGTGATCTTGTGAAGAGGGCTCTGTTTACAGACCGGCAAGCGTCACCACCGTGTACATAACGCCCATACCAAGAACCGTGGCGACTGTCGTCCAGAGAACAGGGTGTGCGTGATGACTTTCCGGAAGCAAATCGCTCGCGCCTATGTACAAAAAGAAACCGGAGAAGAGAGCCAGCAAGGGAGCGAGAGCTGTATCGGGAAGAGAAAAGAAAAAAGTTGCGGATACACCGAGGACAGGAGCAAGGGCATCTGCAAAAAGCCACTTTACCGCGCGCTTTTTGTCTCCCCCGTTCCGTAAAATCAATCCAACTGTGTTGATACCGTCCGAAAAATCGTGCGTGAGCACCGCGGCGGCAACGACAGCGCCGAGCGCGGGAGAAACCTGAAACGCCAGACCAATGCCGATACCGTCGAGAAAACTGTGCAGGGAGAGGCTTCCTGCGCCAAGCGTGCCCTTTCCCTCGTGTTCACAGTGTTCGCAGTGCTCATCGTGTCCGTGCATGAGGAGTGTCCTGTCGAGAAGCAAATACGCGACAAAGCCAAGCCCCACAATCGCCATGATGTGCGCCGGCTCATAGACGCCAAGACCAAGTTCAATTGCCTCGGGTATGAGGTCAAAAAAAGCAACGCCGACAATTGCCCCCGCGCTAAAACCCAAAATCAGGTGCAGACGGTCTTTGAGACGAAGCGCAAAAACACCTCCGAGGAGCGTCATGCAGAAAGCCGCGACAGTTATCGCAATCAGCATATGTGCTTTAGCATAGCAGAAAGCTCACGCATGCGCGCGCCGTATTCGTCAAAAGCACAATTGTGTGCTATGCTCCATGCACATCATGCAGAAACACAGGGATACGCATCAACAGCACGCTCACGGAAAGGCACACACTCCTCGAACCATAGAAGCCGTCGTCAGCACAACGGCAAAGGGACTCGGATTTGTGACACACCCCGACCTTGAAGAAGACGTCCGCATCGAAGCGGGCTTTTTGAACACAGCGCTCAACCGCGATCTCGTCGAGGTGCTTCTCCACCCCATGAAAAAAGACGAGCAGCCGACAGGAGAAGTGGTGCGCGTTGTAAAACGGGCACGGACAAAATTTGTCGGCACCGTTGCCGAAGAAAACGGCGCATGGTTTGTCATTCCCGATGACCGGCGCATGTACACAAATATCCTGCTTACCGAAGCGCCGAAAGACGCCGGGGCCGGCGACAAAGTGTTCACGGAACTTAAACCGTGGACCGACCCGAAACAGCAGCCCGTCGGCACACTTCTCGAGATTATCGGAAAGAAAGGAAATCACGAAGCGGAAATCCGCTCCATCATCCTTGAAAACGGCATCGACGATTCTTTCCCGGCGGCGGTTGAAACAGAAGCAGAGGAAATCTGGAAAGCACACGGTGTACACACACCGGAAGATTTGGCAGGACGCGAAGACATCCGTTCAACTCCTACCTGCACGATTGACCCCGTTGATGCAAAAGATTTTGACGACGCGCTTTCGCTGAAACAGCTGCCCGACGGCAACATCGAAGTCGGCGTTCACATCGCCGACGTAACGCACTACGTGACCCCGGGAAGCGCCCTTGACCAGGAAGCGCTCCTCCGTGCATTTTCGGTCTATCTCGTCGACCGCACCATCCCCATGCTTCCCGAGGTGCTCTCAAACGACCTTTGCAGTCTGAAGCCCGACGTTGACCGGCTCGCCTTCTCCTGCTTCGCGACGATCAACACAAATGCTGACGTCGTTTCATACCGGTTTGCAAAAACCATCATCCGTTCACAAAAACGATTTACCTACGAAGAAGCGCAAAGCGTGCTCAATGAGGGAGAGGGTCCGTTCTTTAAAGAACTGGAGATCCTCAACAGATACGCAACGACTATGCGTGAACGCCGCATGCGCGCAGGTTCGATTGATTTTGAACAGCATGAGGTGCGCTTTGAACTCGCCGACGACGGCGTGCCGCTCTCGGCGTACACCAAGGAACGGCTCGACACACACAAACTCATTGAAGAGTTCATGTTGCTCGCAAACTACACTGTTGCCACGCATATCCGCGACCATTTCGGCGGCAAGGGCAAGCAGCACGTATTCATCTACCGCACACACGACCACCCGGACCGCGAAAAACTCAAAACGCTTGCTGAGTTTGTAAAGGTGACCGGCCATACGCTTGAGCTCTCCCGCAACGGTGACGTCACCGGACAAGCGCTTAATCGCCTGTTCACGTCTGTCGAAGGCACGCCCGAGGAAGACCTCATTAAAACCGCCGGCCTGCGTTCTATGGCAAAAGCCGCATACACCGTAGGAAACATCGGCCACTTCGGACTCGCACTCCCCGCGTATACGCACTTCACATCGCCGATTCGGCGCTACGCCGACATGCTCGTGCACCGGCTCTTGTATGAGTCAATGATAAAAGGCTCACTGCCGAATCAGGAATGGGCGACATACGACCGTATTGCCCGCGACATTTCCGCGCGCGAAATCGACGTCATCGGAGCCGAACGCGACTCCGTGAAATACAAGCAGGTTGAGTACATGAGCTCGCGCATCGGCGAAACATTTGACGCAATTATTTCGGGCGTATCCGAATGGGGATTGTTTGTTTCTGAAATAACCACCAAAGCAGAAGGACTTGTGTCCATACGCTCGCTTGGCGACGACTTTTACGTTCTTGAACCCAAAAAGTACCGCCTCATCGGGCGGAAGAAAAAGAAAATATATGCGCTCGGAGACCGCGTACGCGTCAAACTCGAGGCGACCAATGTCGATCGAAAAACAATTGATTTCTCGTTTGTGCAATAGAAAAGCCGCCGGCACGAAACCGGCGGCATAAAGCCGAGCCCCTGCTACCCTCCGTGAACCTGGGCGAGTTGCTCCGGGGAGGCCTTCCGAAGACCGACATACTCCACGAGCACGGTTTCGTTGCGTACGGCAAGCACCCGAAAGCGAAGCCGTATGCCGGAAGTAACCCATCGCTCGCTTCGCCTGTCGAGGACGTGTCTGACGCCGTTGACAAACGCGCGGAACTGCCACCCGTGCTTCTTGTCGAAACACCACGTGAAGGCCATTTCCAACGTCCCGTCATCCAACCGAATAATCTCGGTCGTGTCCTGCCTGCCCGTCAAAGGAATCATACAACCCCTTTCAGAGACGCCTCGTGCGTATAGAAAACCCAAAGAATTCTGAAAATATTATATCTTGGTAATTAAATAGAGTCAACCTGCACCGCGGCAATACAAAAAGTGGTACACTGATGCACATGGAAACAGCGCTTCCGGCAAATGTGCTCTGGATTGTGTGGGCACTCATCCTCCTCATCACGGTGTTCATGACGTCGATACTCGCCTATCACTGGCGGCCACACCGCGCGTACGACCCGCACGTGACGCTCATGGCCAAAGTGTATTACACCATTACGGGACTTCTGCTCCTCGGCTCCGCCGGAATTCTTATTGCACTCTAAACCTGCCTATGTACGGCCCGCACTCACTGGTACAACTTGAAAACGGCGAGAACGTCATCCTGCAGATTCGACGGCATCTGTTCGTGTTTTATATGCGCATCGCGTTCGTCGTTGTCTTGGTTTTCCTTCCCCTGCTCCTCATCCCTGTTGCTGACGC
This sequence comes from uncultured Candidatus Saccharibacteria bacterium, assembly GCA_964608145.1. GTDB lineage: Bacteria > Patescibacteriota > Minisyncoccia > Phycocordibacterales > EsbW-18 > EsbW-18. Next base: position 10,047 of record CAZSMD010000001.1, read on the forward strand.
CGCACTTGAAAAAATTTTTGACGCAAACGGCATTCTCGTCTTTTGGGCGCTCTACCTTATGTGGCTTCTGGTACTCTCGACTATTTTGTTCGTGCAGTGGACCGACTACTACCTCGATGTGTGGATTGTGACGAATAAGCGCGTCATCGACATCGAGCAGAAGGGTGTTTTCAATTTTGAAGTATCGACATTCCGCCTGGAACAGATACAGGACATCTCCATTGAGATTAACGGCATCATCGCCAGCTTTTTGAAATTCGGCACGATTCATATTCACACCGCCGGCGAGAGTCCAAACCTCACCATCAGAGACGCCGCGCGACCCATCGAAGTCAAAGAAGCGCTCATGCGTGCACATGGCGCGGTTATGGACGCACGAAACGGCGCGCTTTCGCGCGCCGCCGTCTAGTTTTTATTTTGCAACCCGCTCCGCTTCGTCAAACGAGACGGAGAGCACTTGTGACGCCGCGTCGGCGCTCATAGTGACGCCGTAAAGCACGCCCGCGCGGGACATCGTCTCACGGTTGTGGGTGATAAGTATCAGCTGTGTTTGCTGCGCCAGGCTTTCAATCATGTCGCCGTAGCGTTTTGAGTTTGCCTCGTCGAGCGCCGCATCAGTTTCGTCGAGAATAACGAACGGCGGCGGATTAACCTGCGACATCGCAAAGATAAGCGCGATTGATGTGAGCGCGCGCTCGCCGCCGGAGAGCATCTCCAGACTGCGCACTTTCTTGCGGGGCAATGACACATGAATCTCAACGCCGAACTGCTCCTCCTTTTCCTCATCTTCCTCCGGTTCCGGTTCGGTCATTGCATCATCTTCGAGCGTCCGCAGAGCTTCCCTGGTACGCGGTTTCTCCTTAACGATAGCAAGCGCCGCGTCGCCGCCGCCGAACATGAGCGAGAAGAAGCTGGTAAATGCCGTGTTGATTTTTGAAACACCGCGCTCGAACTCATCCGCAAGTTTTTGATTCAGTTCCTGGATAAGAGCAGTGAGCGCATCGGCAGACGCGCGCAAATCGGCGATTTCACGTTCCAGGAATGCGTCACGCTCGCTGACCTCTTTGTGCTCCTTGAGAAGCTCCTCGGAACCCGACAAGCCGCTGTCTTCAAGGCGGATTTTCATGCGCTCAATGACGCGCTTACGCTCGTGTTGCACGTGCCGGTCTTCCTCGGCAGCCTCCGCGGCAAGCCCCGGCATAAGATCTTTGAACCCGACTGCAGAAAGTCCTGCGAGAGCTCCGGCTTCAGCAAGTTCGCGCTTGAGTTCTTCGGTTTCAAGCGTGAGTGCGTCTTCCTCGCCGGAAATCGTCTGCAGGGCAAGGCGCACTTCCTGCTGTTCGTTTGAAAGAGCAAACATGTTGCGCTCAAGTTCGCGTCCCGACACGCGGTCTCCTTCAATTTTCTGCTGCAGGGCGCGATACGTATCCGCGAGCGTCTTTTCCCGCTCTTCCATGTGTGTACGTTTTTTCAGAAGCTCGTCTTTTTGCTTTTCGAGCACCGCAAGCTCTTTCATAAGCTCATCGCTCGCGTCGTGCGAAACACCGTCTTCACGGAAGCGCGCGATAAATGCCCCGACCCGCTGACGCAGTGCGCGGACAAACTCCTTCAGACGTCCGACGTCATTTTCAGCTTCGAGCTGTGCGAGATCATCCGAAACCGTTGCAACAAATTCTGAAACCGTCTTGAGCGGAACTGTAGTTGCCTGTCCTTCCGCTTCGCGTTCCCGCTCGCGCTCCAGCTGTTTCTTGGTCGCTGCAATTTCACCCTCGACACGGCCGACCGATTCGGTCACGCCGTCTTTTTCCTTCCGCAGCTCGCGGAGATTTGCCTCGCTTAGAAGCAGATCCGTTGTGTCGGTGTCTTTTTTCTCAAGCTTCTCAAGTTCCTTGCGCGCATCAGCAAGCGACGCATCAAGCGTCCGCATGCGCTCAAGAAGCGGATGCTTCCTGGCGTTCAGTTCTTCCGTCATGCGTGCGACATAGAGATGTTCGCGCGCAAAGTAGTCCCGATATTTATCCACGAGCTCACCGGCAAGCTCCTGCGCCTTCTCGACTTTAGCGACCTGCTTTGCCAAAAACACGAGATGCGGCTTGATTTCCCGGCGGATGCTCTCGGCTTTTTCGAGGTTTTCGTTCGTCTTTTCAAGCTTGCGCAGGCTTTCCTCTTTTTTGTACTGGTAGATTTTGAGCCCGAGCGCGTCCTCAATCATCGCGCGGCGTTCGCGCGGATTGACCGAGAGGATGCGGTCCGCTTCACCCTGCGAAATAATATGGTGCCCTGATGCGCCGATATGCGCACCGGCGAGCAGTTCAATGATGTCTTTGAGACGCACCGGCGAGCCATTCAACTGGTATTCACTCGATGCGTCGCGGTGAATAATGCGTTCAATCGTGACCTCGTCGAAATCTATGTCAAAAAGACGCTTTGTCCCTTCTCCGGTCGCATGCGGCGTATTGTCGAACACAAGTTTTGCGCTTGCGCGGTTTGATTTGGGCACCGTGCGCGAACCGTTCCAGATAAGGTCTTCCGTGCGCTTACCGCGCATGGACTTCATTGACTGTTCACCCAACACAAAACGAAACGCTTCGGCGACGTTTGACTTTCCGGAACCGTTGGGACCCACAATGCCCGTAATCGACGTTTTAAAAACGAGGGTTACTTTTTTCGCAAACGATTTAAATCCTGAAACTTCAAGCGATTTGAGATACATACAAAAATATCGTGCCCCGCGACACCTCATTATCGCAGAAAAAGAGCCTCCTGTCATGCAAAAACCGCGCCCTTTCGGAACGCGGCGGCACATCAGTATCGACTCACCCGAGAAGGGCGTCGACTTTGTGCGCATCAAAACTTTCCCCATCAAGTGTTTCGTAGGCCGAGCTGGTAACAACCTCAAAGAGCATGTTTACTGCGGCCAGCATCTTCCCGGAAACGGCGCCTTCGACAGCATGCGTCTGTTTTTGCTCATCGAAGATGGACAGGTAGTGAAAACCGTGGGTGCGGCACCTGCGATGGTACCCAAATCGGGCCCCGCTAATGTTTTGCCCGATTTCCTCCTTCGACGGTTTACGCCCGGGAAATTTTCTTGAGGTCCCCATGTACGCGGAGAAAAAGAAAAACTCCTGAGAGTGCACCCACCTGAGCCTTCCTGAAATCGTAAGCCGTATGAGTTGAACAACGTCTGCCACGCTTACTTCACCTGAACTCAAAAAAGTGTACGCCACAGAGCCCCCTTTCGTACGGGTTGTCTTTTCCGTTCAGTACTGTATAGGAAACCGCGAAGCGACACAACTAATGCCACCCTTTTGCCGTAAGTGCGTTCTGCGCGGCCTGCTGTTCGGCTTCCTGCTTGCTCTTCCCTTCCCCTTCGGCGATTTTTTCTTCGTCGACGAAAACACCGATTGTAAAATGTTTGTCGTGGTCCGGTCCCTCCTCGCGGAGTGATTTATAGAGCGGCGTGTGTCCTTCTTTTTCCTGCGCAACCTCCTGGAAACGGCTTTTTGCGTCACGCCAGAGGTGTTTTTCAACAATGTCATCGGTCAGCGGCAGCACGTTGTCCTCAATAAAATCTTTTGCGGCGTCGTATCCCTGATCAAGATACAGTGCGCCGACAAGCGCTTCAAACGCGTTCGCGAGAATGAACTGACGCGCCCGGCCGGTATCACGCGCTTCACCCTTTGAAAGCAACAGATAGTCATTCATGCCGAGTCCCATTGCAACCGTTGCAAGTGTTGATGCGTTCACCAGTCCTGCGCGGTAGGAGGTCAAATCCCCTTCCGTGCGATCAGGATATTTTCCAAACAAAAAATCCGTCGTGATGAGTTCAAGAACCGCATCACCTAAAAACTCCAGCCGCTCGTTGTGCTGCCGTTTGCCGCTCCGGTGCTCATTCACAAATGAGCGGTGCGTAAAAGCGACTTCAAGCAGACGCTTGTCCTTGAAGGTGATTCCTATGCGTTCTTCAAATTCTTTAAAATCTTTCATATGCTTACCGCGCTCTTGGCGCTGTTTCTTACTTTTTCGCCACCAAAATGTTGATTGCCTTCGTAATGATGGGAAGGATGTCGTCGTAGATGTTGAGGTTCACGATTTCAGCAAGCTTGAACCAGCGTGCGTCATCGAGTCCGCCCGATGAGCCGAGTGTAATCTCGTGGAACGGCGCTTCGGCAAGGAAATAGTGTACCTGCTTTCGTGTCTTGCCTTTCTCCGGGTGCGACGCAACGTACTCGTTTGAGCCCAAATCGTCGTGAAGTGTTACATCAAGCCCGAGCTCTTCTTTGAGTTTCAAAACCGTGCCTTCGCGCACGTCATCCACCTCGATTTTTCCTTTGGAAAGCGTCCAGTGTCCGAAAACGTCGTGCACAAGCGCAACATAGACGTCACCGTCGTGCCGCGCGTAGACAACCGCACCGCCGAGATTCTCAATCGGCATTTTTTCAAACGGTACATCGGGAATCTTTTTCTTTGAAACCTCATTTTTGCCCGGCTCGCCGATTTCTTTGTATACGGAACCGAGCACGCCGTTTACAAACCGTCCGGAGGAATCCCCGCCGAAGCTCTTTGCAAGCTCAATCGCCTCGTTGATGGCCACTTTTGCGGGTACATCTTTGCGGTCGCTGAACAGCAATTCAAAAAGACCGAGTCGCAAAACGTTACGGTCAATAGGGGAAATCTTATCAATGGGCCAGTCAGGCGCAGCCTTCGTGATAATGGTGTCTAAATCTTTTTGTTTTTCGCGTACGCCCTTCACCAGCCGTTCCATGAAGTCGTTCTCATTGATGCCGGGGCCGTACTCATCCCGCGTGCGATAGAGTGCAGCAAGAAGTTTCTTCGGATCTTGCTCGGCAAAATCCGTTTCAAAGAGCGTCTGGAGCACTATTGATCGTGCGAGGTGTCTGTTACTCATGATACTTCCTCCTCTCATCTGCCACTTGGCAAAGAACGATCACGCTTGCATTGTTATTCCTTTCCTTCTGTGTCTTTTGCCGCTTGTGACGCCGACTGTCCGAGCGCTTTGAGTTTCTCCTGCTTTCGCTTGAGAGCCCGCTCGTTCGCCGACTTGACGTCAACAACAGCGCGGCCGCGGTACATACCGCACTTCGGGCACATTTCGTGCCGAACGTGTTCCGCGCCGCAGGACGGGCACTTTGAAAAGCGCGCTTCCGTGAGAGCGTGGTGTCCACGACGGTTTCCCGTGTGGCCTTTGGTATGTCGCATTCGAACTGTCATAACGAAAAACACTATAGCAAAACAAGGCCTCTCTGACAAGGTGTGGAAAAGAAAAAGCCCGCAGCGGCAGCTAACCGCCCGCGGGCATCACAGGACCGGGTCAAGAATGCGTTGGTTTCGACTGCCGAAGTAGTAGAAAGCCTCTGACTTCTGCATCGCCCACCGGCAGGCCTGCTTGAGACCTTCGTGGTGAGTGAGAATGACGCACTTTTTCGTAAAGAGCGCGGGCTCGATGGTCATCCATACGGGCGGTTCGAACCCGCCCTTCGCATGCGCGAGCGGTGTCCCGCTGAAAGAAAACGTAGCGTAGAACGAAGCATTCCGCGCCGGCTGTGTTTCATCGAAATCGAAGAGTCCCCGATTCTCCGATGAAATGAGCCGGCTGTTGAAACCCGACACAAAGAGCACGGGGGTGAGCCCGATCGGCGTAACGCCGATTCTTTGCGCAATGACGACTGCGGTCTTTTCGCAGATCGTCCGGTTCCGCCAGACAAGTCCGCCGGGAAGCTGGTACAACGTATCGTCAAACCGCCTCACGAAGAGTACTTGCGGCTTTCTTTCATGCTCCCGGAATATTGCTATTCCTACGAATTCCTCAGGCGTGGAGTTTTTGAAGAGCACACCTGCCTCCGAAATCGAAAACGACCCTTTCGGTCGCTATGGTCTGAATGCAATATATCAGAAATACAGACGTGTGTCAATCATTCCCGAATAAGGGCTTCGCAGAAAGATTTTCGGTGTATTTTTGAGAGTCCATGCTTCCCTATCGCGTCCCGGTGCGCCTTGGTTCCGTAACCTTTATGTATTTCGAGGCCATATACAGAGTAGACCTTGGCGTACATTTTCATTCTCCTGTCACGGAGCACTTTCGCGGCAACTGATGCGAGGGCGATTTCGATGTGTGTCGCATCTCCGCGGACAATGCTTTTTTGTCGCGTGTAGACGGAAGGCGCTTTGAGTCCGCCGTCAAGAAGCACCATCGTTTGCTTGGGATGTATGCCGAGCTTCTGCAGAGAGCGCGCGGTCGCGAGCGCGACCGCGCGCGTAATTCCTTTTGCATCAATTATTTTCGCCGACGAGAACGACACCGCCCATGAAAGATGCCCCGCCTTCGCAAGTCTTTTGATTTCAGCAAACCACGCCTCTCGTGCTTTTTCGGAGAGCTGTTTCGAATCTTTCACCTGGGGGAATGCTTTCTTGAGGGCCTGCCGGGAGCGGATATTCTGGGCTACCGCGACAACACCGACGGCAACCGGACCCGCCAAGGGTCCTCTCCCCGCTTCATCAATACCGACAACGGTTTTCATGCTGAAATTGTAACACTTTTCTGACTGCTGAATTCTAAAAAACCTTTGACATTTACGATTTGGATTTTGGAATGCGCAAAAAAGCAGAATCCACAGGGCTCCGGCGATACGGTGCGTGTACAATGTGTGGCGATGACAACGCCGTTCGTCCATCCCGCACGAAAGCTCGCTCCGCTCGCTTCATACGGGACAGGCCTCCATACGCCACACCATGTCTAAATTCATCCACTTACATACCCACTCGCATTACTCTCTACTCTCCGCGCTCCCGCGCATTCCCAATCTCGTCAAACGGGCAAAGGAGCTGGGAATGCCGGCGCTTGCGCTCACCGACAGCGGCAACCTCTACGCCGCCATCGAATTTTATAAGGCATGCCAAAAAGCCGAGATCAAACCGATACTCGGCGTTGACTTCTATCTCGCCGCGCGCACGCGCTTCGACAAGGAAGCCGGCATCGACAGCCGCCGCAAACGCCTCGTCGTCATCGCCAAAAACGAGACCGGATACCAAAACCTCATCAAACTGGTTACCTATTCCCACCTTGAAGGGTTTTACTACAAGCCACGCATCGACCGTGAGCTTTTGGAGCGCTACCACGAAGGTCTTATCGTCGTCATTCCGACATTTAACGGCGAACTCGCGGGACTGCTTTCCCAAACAAACGACGCCGAGGCGCGTGCGGTTGTTGATTTCTATACAACCACTTTCGGCGCCGACCATGTCTTTCTTGAAATCACGCACCATCCCGAAGCGGAGGGACACGAAGCACTCACCAACGCAACGATTGCATTCGGCAAGAAATACAACGTGCCGCTCGTCGCGACCAATGACGTGTACTACCTCAACCCCGAAGACCGCGAGGCGCGCCGGACGCTGCTGTCCATCCAATCGGGTTCCGACGCGCGCGGAAAGGGATTTGTGAACGCCGAGCTTGATTTTTCATTCCTTTCCGCCGAAGAAATGGCGGACCGTTTCTCTTATATTCCCGAGGCAATCGCAAACACAGCGAAAATTGCGGACATGTGTTCGCTTGAAATCAAGCTTGGCTCGTGGATGTTCCCTAACTTTGAAATTCCCGAGGGCTCGACATACGCATCGGAACTTCGCGCCCGCGTGCTCGAAGGACAAGAGCGCCGCGGTCTGCCCGACACAAAAGAAATACAAGATCGCATTGCATTTGAACTTGATACCATCATTTCAAAAGGATACGCGCCCTATTTCCTGGTCGTCGGTGATCTCCTCCGCCACGCGCGCGAAAACGGCATTCTCACCAACACCCGTGGTTCCGTTGCCGGTTCGCTTGTTTCCTATGTGCTCGGCATTACCACGGTTGACCCGATTGAGTATCAGCTGCCGTTTGAACGATTTCTCAACCCGCTGCGTCCGTCGCCGCCCGATATCGACCTCGATATCGCCGACAACCGTCGCGACGCCATGATTGCATATGCGCGGCAAAAATACGGCGCGGATAAAGTCGCGCAAATCGGCACATTCGGAACGATGATGGCGCGCGGGAGCGTCCGCGATACCGCGCGCGCTCTCGGATTTGAATTGTCATTCGCCGACCGCATCGCAAAAATTATTCCGTTCGGCGTGCAAGGATTTCCGATGTCAATCGACCGCGCGCTTGAGGAGGAGCCGGAACTCAAAAAAATGTACGACACTGACCCGGACACCAAGCGCCTTCTGCTGATGGCGAAAAAAATCGAAGGGTGTGCGCGCCACATTTCAGTGCACGCCGCGGGGGTCGTCATCTCGCCGATTCCGCTTGAAGACATCGTGCCGGTGCAGTGGGACCCGAAGGGTGAGGGCAAGCTCATCACGCAATATGACATGCATGCAGTTGAGGACGTCGGCCTCCTCAAGTTTGACTTCCTGGGGCTTAAGAACCTTGCCGTGCTTGCCGACTCAATCCGCCGCGTTAAAAAAATCTACGGCACCGAGATTGATATTGAGAATGTGCCACTCGATGACAAGAAAACATTCGCCATGCTCGCGCGCGGAGAAACCATGTCGGTCTTCCAGCTCTCCGGCCAGGCAATGACGCAATTCCTGAAAGAGCTGCGCCCGACAAACATCCACGACATCAACGCCATGGTCGCCCTGTATCGTCCGGGTCCGATGAAAAACATCCCCGAATACATCGCACGCAAACACGGTCAGAAACAAACTGTGTATGCGCACCCGAAGATGAAAGAATTCCTGGAACGTTCATACGGCATTCTTGTGTACCAAGACGATCTTCTTGCAACAGCGCTCAATCTTGCGGGATACACGTGGGAAACCGTGGATAAATTCCGTAAGGCCGTCGGAAAAAAGATTCCGGAAGAAATGGCGAAGCAGCATGTTATTTTCGTTCAGGGATGCATCGAGCACTCCGGTATGACCGAGGGACAGGCAGAGAATCTGTGGGCGCTTTTTGAACCGTTCCAGGGCTACGGCTTTAACAAGGCGCACGCAGCAAGTTACGGACGCCTCGCATATCAGACAGCCTACATGAAAGCCAATTTTCCTACCGCATACATGGCGGCAGTTCTGACCGGTGACGCCGGAGATGTGGAGAAAATTGCCGAAATCATCAGTGAATGCAAACGTATGGGCATTGACGTGCTTCCGCCTGACGTAAACCAGAGTCTCGGCGACTTTTCCGTGGTAACGCGGGAGATGTCCGAGGATGATAACGAACACATTCGTTTTGGTCTCCACTCAATCAAGAACTTCGGTGAGGGTGTCGCTGACGCAATTATCGAAGAACGCAAGGCAAACGGGCCGTACACATCGCTCGAAGAATTTCTCTCGCGCGTCAAAGACCGTAATCTCAACAAGAAATCGCTCGAGGCGCTGATACAGTCGGGAGCGCTCGACGCCTTCGGTGAACGCGGGGCAATGCTTGCAAACATTGAAACTCTGCTCGCGCACCGCAAGCACGCGCTCACTGAACACAAAGGGCAGGATTCTCTTTTTGGCGGCGCCGACCTCGCACTTCCCGCACTCCGCCTTGAAAAAGCGGAGCCGGCGTCACAGATGCAGAAACTCGCGTGGGAAAAAGAGCTTCTCGGACTTTACATTTCGGGACATCCGCTGGACGCTCACAAAAATTTCCTCGAAAAAACAAATACAACTATACAGAAAGCGAAGGGACTTCCCCCGGGCGCTACGACCGTTGTATACGGTCTCATCGAAGACGTGCGTCCGATTCTGACAAAAAACGGCGACAAGATGGCTTTTGTGCATATTTCCGACTACACCGGTCCGATTGAAGTTGTTTTCTTCCCGAAAACATTCAATGAAGTGAAGGACACACTCATTCCCGGTGCATGTGTCGGCGTCAAAGGAAAACTCTCCGTCCGGAACGGTGAAGTTTCGATTCTTAGCGACAAGATAAAAAAGATATAGAAAGACCTCAGCCGGCGGCTGAGGTCTCGGAGGAATGCCTGGCAAGGAGGTGCCATGCATTGAGGTATGGAAACCAGAAATTTTCTCGGAGTACAACGTGAGGAATGTAGAAGCGGTGGGTCGCTTCGCCCTTACGAAATACATTCAAGAGTACTCCGGAAGGAACGATGAAGAGATTCGGCGGCAAAGACACCGCTTCCTGATACACGACAACGAAATCTGATTCTTCGAGGGGGGTTCGACGAATCCCCGGCCGTGCATGCGGAGTACTGGCTCCTCTGGTGAACTTCGTGCTGGCCGGCTGAAGCAGGCGGCACCGGTAACCGTTGATGTCGACGGTTGTTTTGCGGTCTCCCCATTTACGATTGCCGACTAGATGGGGAACATTCCGGAGAAAAAACCCTTTGGAATGCGCCATCTGCCGCAGAAGCGCAATGAGTTCTTCCTTGGAGAGCTTCTTTCGCGGCAGCGGCTGACTGCTTCTGCTCGGAGGCCTGACCGATCTTCGAGCTCCTTGATTCCTTCGTGGATGAATCATGGATTCGTCCCTTCCCGAGTATGTGGTTTCCTGGTTGTTACGTTCCGGAAAAACTATATACTACAGAGATACAAGGGGCAATAATTTTCGTATATGAGCAAGCAATCACCGGAACAGTTGGAGCACATGCGGCATACTCTGTCCCACCTCATGGCGGCGGCAGTTCTAGAAGTTCGTCCGGATGCGCTTCCGACGCTCGGTCCGGCGGTTGAAAACGGCTTCTACTATGACTTTGACTTCCCCACCCCCATCACAGATGAGAACCTGAAGGACATAGAGAAGCGGATGAAAAAACTGCTTCCGTCGTGGAAAGAATTTACGCATGAGGAAGTATCGCAGGAGGAAGCACTCAAGCGTTTCGCCGGAAACCCATACAAGGAAGAACTGATTCGTGAGATTGTCTCACGCGGCGAGAAAATCACGCTCTACACATGCGGTGAATTTACTGATTTGTGCCGCGGCGGACACACCGACCATCCCTCAAAAGACATCGGCCCCGACGCGTTCAAGCTTTCACATCTTGCAGGCGCGTACTGGCGCGGCGACGAAAAGAACAAGATGCTCACGCGCATCTACGGTTTTGCGTTTGCGACAAAGGAAGACCTCGACGCGTATGAAACACAAATCGAAGAAGCAAAGAAGCGCGACCACCGAAAGCTTGGCAAAGAACTCGACCTGTTCACCTTTTCCGACTACATCGGTTCAGGTCTCCCGCTCTACACGCCGCGCGGAGCACTCATCCGCCGCCTCTTGAACGAATACATCGAATCACTCCAAACCAAAGAGGGTTACGAGCAGGTATGGACCCCGCAAATGGCAAAAGCGTCGCTCTTTAAGCAATCGGGGCACTATGACAAATACAAGGATGACATGTTCCGCGTCATTTCGAACTACTCTGACGAAGAGTTCTTCCTGAAGCCGATGAACTGCCCGCAGCACACCCAAATTTACGCAAGCCGCAAGCGAAGCTACCGTGATTTGCCGCTCCGGTATACGGACTTCGCAATGTTGTACCGCGATGAACAGCCGGGACAGTTAAACGGTCTTGCACGCGTCCGCTCGTTCTCGCAGGATGACTGCCATATCTTCTGCCGCGAAGACCAGGTAGACGAAGAGATTGACCGCGCGCTTGCAATGACAAAAAAAGTCATGGCAACCTTTGGCCTCAAGTATAAATACCGTCTCTCCACCCGCGACCCGGAACACCCCGAAAAATATCTCGGCAATCCTGATACGTGGAATAAGGTAGAGAAGTGGGCCGAGAAAATCATGCAACGGAATGAAATCGAGTCATTCCCCGGACCCGGCGAGGCGGCGTTTTATGCACCTAAGATGGATCTCATCGCAACTGATGCACTGGGCCGGGAATGGCAGCTCTCGACTGTGCAGATTGACTACGTCATGCCCGAGCGTTTTGACCTCACCTACACCGACCAGGACGGCAAAGAAAAACACCCTGTCATGCTGCACCGCGCAATCATCGGCTCGCCCGAGCGCTTCATTATGATTTTGCTTGAACATTTTGCAGGCGCACTCCCGACATGGCTCTCGCCGGTGCAAGTGAATGTGCTCCCCATTAGCGAGAAACATATGGAGTATGCGAATGAAGTAACGAACACGCTCAAAGAGGCGGGCATACGTGTTGAACTGAATGATTCAAACGAAACGCTTGGCAAAAAAATCCGTGCGTGGAAAATGTCAAAAACTCCGTACGCAATCGTACTCGGCGACAACGAGGCAAAAGACAAAACACTTACGGTTGAACACCGAAACGGTACGAAAGAGGTTTTTGCGGTTTCCGCATTTGTAGAAAAGATTTCAAAAGAAATCGCTGATCGCGCGCTGTAAAAATGTGATATACAAAGAAAAAATCCCCGCGGGGTTACGAGCGTGAGCCCGAACCCCGCGGGGATTGTCGTTCCGAATCTTCTACTGAGTCGGCCAGACGGGCATCATGCCCTTCCGTTCCGGAATCACGCGTCCGGGTGTGAAGAGCGACTCCGTCGTCACCTCATCAGTCCACCGCGACGTGTCCTCGGTCTCGAAGTCGTCCGAGAAGATGTTCGGACTCCAGAGGAGAACCGTCGCCGTCCCGCTGTTCTCGTATCCGCCGACCGAGTACCCGCCCGAGATGATGATGTTCTCATCCCAGATGTAATCCGCGGTCTCGTCGAGTGCGGCTTGGTCGGGAGTTGTTCCTCCGGGCCAGTACGCATTCCCGACACCGACATAGAAGAGTGCATCGAGTGCCGTCGTATCGGGCTCACCAGAATCGTAGATGGTGTCATCCCCGCCACCGAGTACCCGATCATCGCCGTAATCGACGCCAACCCGAGACGTACCGTTGAGGGAGGTCCCGGAGAGATCGCCGATGTAGTTAAGTTCGCCATCCGAACTCAGGATAGAAAACTGCACGTCAGCGAGCGTGAAGCGCTCGACTCCATCGCCAAGGGCGACGAGAGCGAAATGCAGGCGGTTGCCGTACTCGCCGGCAAACGGCGCCAGCGGTTCTGCAATGCCGCGCCACGAGCTGAAACTCGTGACCATGACATCACCGGGCGTGAAGCGCACAATCTTCTCGTACGCAGTCGGATCCGTGGTGCGATCGCCGACCGACAGAAGACCGTTCTGGAGCGCTTGCATGACGTTCGCCATGTAGGCACCCCAGCTTGGCGACCCAAAACCGTTGGGGGCGGAGTGCGCATGGACAGCCACGGTGATTTCGGCAGAGCCGGACGCCGGGAGAGCCAGCAGGATCAAGAAAAACACCAAGAGACTCTTCATACCTGATTCTCCTATGGGTACTGCAGTGAACAAAAAAGAGGCACAGCGCCTCATTCAACTGAAACTACTCTACACTGTTATTCTAGTTTTGTCGAGCCCCCCCTTGGTTTCGTTCTCCCGAGCCGAATTCCTCGTTTTCCCGCTTCCCCACCGCCTCCTCGTCGAGGCCAAAGTGGTGGCCGATTTCGTGCCACAGCGTCTCGTATATGACGTCAGGAAGGGCTTTCCCGGTCTCCTGCGCGTGTTCTTCAATAGGAAGCTTGTACAGCGTAACGGTGTCCGGAAACGTAAAACCCGCATCATTATTGCGCTCCGTCAGCGGAACACCGGTGTAGAGCCCCAGAAGGTCTTTGTCTGAAGTGAGCCCAAGCTCCCGGCAAGTCTTCTTACTCACGACATCTTCAACAAGAATCGCGACATTCTTTACGAGCACACGAAACTTCTCCGGCAGCCGCCCGAACGCTTCGTCCGCCATCGCTTCAAATTTTTCTCGGGAAACTTTTTCTGGATTCATACAGCGCCAAGTATAGCACCGATAAAAAATTGACTTTTACAATAAATTTTGTAAAATCTTTGATAGTTGCTGTTCTCTTGGAACCATTTCGGTTCCGTGTTCCCTCCGAAAAGGAGAAAGGAGTTATCTGTGAGAAGTCTTCTGCTGGGGTGCGTCGTGACGATAGCGCTCATCCTCGTGCTCAATGCGATGGGTGTCTGGAGCGGTCCGACGCCGATCTCCGATCAGGAACGCATCACTCAGGCGATTTCTGAGGTGGATGAACTGCTGTCTGAGTGGCAGCGGCTCGAGAGCGACGTCGCGCTTCTCGCAGCTGACGGCGGGAACAGCGGCGCCATCGGTGCCAAACAGGCCCGCCAGGACAAGATTGTCGGTAAGATGCGTTCGATTGCAGTCACCCTGCCGCCCGCACAGGTGCCGGAAAAGATTCAAGAGTTCCTCCGCGCGCACTGACTCCGCGCCCGCAGGACCACACAAAGACCTCGCATCCGTTGCGAGGCCTTCTTTTTATTTTTTGCGCCGAAAACAATCGACCGTGTGGTCGTTTACCATGCCAACCGCCTGCATATGGGCATAGAGAACCGTGGGACCGAGAAACTTGAATCCCCTCTTTTTCATATCTTTTGCCATCGCTTCCGCTTCGGGTACGACAACGGGATACTCGGATATTTTTTTAAGTGTGTGCACAATCGGTTTTCCTTTCACAAAGGACCACTGGTAGCGCGCGAATGTGCCAAATTCCTTCTGTACGGCAAGAAATTGTTTTGCGTTTTCAATCGCCGCGTTAATTTTCTGCCGGTTGCGGATGATGCCCGCATCTTTGAGCAGCTTTCCAACTTCACGGTTTTTGAATCGCGCAACGCGTACGGGGTTAAAGTTCGCAAATGCTTTTCTGAAATTGTCCCGCTTGTGGAGCACGGTCCGCCACGAAAGCCCCGCCTGAAACGCCTCAAGAATGAGGAACTCAAAAAGAATACGGTCATTGTGCACGGGCACGCCCCATTCCGTGTCATGGTACGCAACGTAGAGCGGGTCTTCCTCGGGCACCCACGGGCAACGTTTTTTATTTTTCATACCACAGTATAGCGTACGAAAAGCGCGCCCCGCATGAAGCGGGGCGCGCGTATCTCTTTATTCTGCTGTCCGGCGCACCTTTGCGCGTTCAAGTTCAGTCAAATACTGCTTCCGCAAACGGACTGACTTCGGAGTAATTTCAAGATATTCGTCGTCGGCCATAATTTCCAAACCGCGCTCGATTGAAAGCGTAAACGGAGGCACAAGCATGATCGCTTCGTCAGAGCCCGATGCCCGCATGTTCGTGAGCTGTTTCCCCTTGGTCGGATTAACCGGCATTTCTTCACCCTTTGATGTGTTGCCGATGACCATGCCTTCGTACACTTCCGTAGCCGGACCAACATACAGCACGCCGCGGTCCTGAAGATTCCAGAGCGAGTACCCAAGTGTCTTTCCCGAAACCATGGAGATCATAGAGCCTGTCGGCCGTTTGACAATCTCTCCCGCAAAATGACGGAAGCCGACAACGCGTGACGACAAAATCCCTTCTCCTTTTGTATCAATGATGAATTGGTTGCGGTATCCGAGAAGCCCGCGGGTCGGACCCTCAAAAATAAGGCGGACAACGTCGCCGTGTGTGCGCATATCATGAAGCACAAATCCTCGCATGCCGAGGCGTTCAATGATAGACCCCTGGTATGTAACCGGCGTATCGACGACCACTTCTTCAAACGGCTCTACTTTGACGCCGTTCTCTTCGCGCGTAATAACGTGCGGCTGTGACACCTGCAGTTCGTACCCCTCACGGCTCATGTTTTCGAGCAAAATCGCAATATGCAGTTCTCCGCGTCCTGACACGACAAAACTGTCTGACGCATTAAAATCCACACGAAGACCGACGTTTACTTCAAGTTCGCGTTCCAATCGTTCCCGGATTTGCCGCGTCGTGACAAACTTCCCCTCGCGCCCCGTAAACGGCGAGTTGTTGACCAAAAAATTAAGCGTAATCGTCGGTTCGTCAACAGCAATTGCCGGCAACGGTGCAATATCCGCATCCGTCGTTACGGTTTCGCCGATATCAATGTCAGGAAGACCTGCAATCATGACGATATCGCCCGCCTGCGCTTCTGCAGAGTCGACTCGTTCAAGCCCGTTGAATGTAAAGAGTTTTGTAATTTTGCCTTGACGTGTTTCGCCGGTCGCTTTTTTTACAAACACGTTTTGGTTGGCAAGCACTTTGCCTTCATACACACGCGCAACCGCGAGGCGTCCGAGAAAGTTATCGTATGCCAGGTTGAACGGCTGGAGACGAAGCGTCTTCTCTTCCTCGCCTTTTCCCGCAGACGGAACATGCTCAAGGATTGTATCGAGAAGCGGCGTCAAGTCGTCCGACTCGTCGGTCAGCTTCTTTTTTGCCGTACCTGTGCGGCCGATGGCATACACAATCGGGAAACTTGCCTGCTCATCGTTGGCACCAAGCTCCAAGAAAAGTTCAAGCACCTGCTCCTCGGCATGCGCCGGATTTGCAGCCGGTTTATCAATTTTATTGATGACAACAATCGGGTGCAGTCCGAGTTCAAGTGATTTTTTGAGCACAAAGCGTGTCTGCGGCATCGGACCTTCCTGGGCATCAACAACCAAAAGCACCGAATCAACCGAGCGGAGCACGCGCTCCACTTCCGAACCGAAGTCGGCATGTCCGGGCGTATCAACGATGTTGATCTTCGTATCCCGGTACATAACCGAGGCGTTTTTCGCATAAATCGTAATACCGCGCTCTTTTTCAAGCGTGTTCGAGTCCATGGAGACGCCCTCAGCGACGGCACCGCACTGGCGGAGCATCGCATCGGTCAAAGTCGTCTTGCCGTGGTCGACGTGGGCAATAATGGCGATATTTCTGATTTCCATAAAAAATTCGCCTCGGAGGCGTGTATCCATAATACAACAAAAATGCTTCGCGGGCAATCAAAACTCAAAAAGCACATCGGGAAAGTTCTTGATTCGGCCGCGGTCATCAACTTCAATCCCCTCTTCTTTGTAGAGTTTCATGCGCTTTGCGCGGTATGCTTCGGTAACCCAAATGCGTCCGTCGGCATACACAATCCGGTGAAACGGTATCGGAGCACCCTCATCAGCAGCTCGGGACAAAATTGATGTAATACTTTGTGCCGCCATGCCGCCGCCGCCCGCCGCGCGAGCGATTCTCCCGTACGTTGTTACACGGCCGCGCGGAATCTTTCGTGCTGCCCGCACCACGCGCTCGCTGAATGTCGGTCCGACGGATTTCTTTTTCATATTTTTTCCATTCTACCATTTACACGGTATCCCGATATACTTGAAGTATGAAACGATTTCCGGCATACGATGTACCTGAGTTTGATGTGTTCAAAAAACTCGACACTCCCGCAAAGGTGCAGGATTTCCTTGAAACCTTCCCCATAAATTTTGAAGCGCACGGAAGCACCTGCCACTCGCCGCTCTATGTCCTCCGTCATAAAAAAGCGCAGTGTCTTGAGGGTGCACTGCTTGCCGCCGCAATTTTCTGGTACCACGGCGAGCGCCCGCTTTTGCTTGACCTTGAGACAACCGACGATGACGATGACCACGTCGTCGCCCTGTTTAAGCAGGACGGCTGTTGGGGCGCCGTAAGCAAAACAAACCATGCTGTTTTGCGTTATCGAGACCCTGTATTTAAAACCATTCGGGAACTCGTGCTGTCATATTTCAGTGAATATTTTCTTGACGACGGCAGAAAGACGCTCCGCCGGTATTCAGAACCATTTGACATGCTTCAGTTTGAAGATGCCTGGCTGACATCGCGCCGGCACATGTGGAACATTGAGGACGAAATCATCAAATCTCCGCACAAAAAAATCCTCACGCCGCGGCAGATTCGCAGACTGCGTCCCGCCGATCCGATTGAGAGCGCCGCAGGAAAACTTGTCGCGTGGAAGAAGAAAGAAAAATAGTGCTGTGACCTCATCGGGATTTGAACCCGAGTTTGCGCCGTGAGAGGGCGCCGTCCTGGACCAGGCTAGACGATGAGGCCAATTTTTTACAGAACACCTAATCATTCTGCCTTGGTGCACTCTCACGGCACCGTGAGAGGGGTGAGACAGTGCGGGGCACTGTCGAACCACGGACCTTGGCGAACAATGAGGCCGTGCGGTGATAATACCAAAAAACTCCCATGTTTCCAAGGTTTTATGTATGTGTTAAAAAATATTTTGCACTTTTCCGTTTTTGGTGTACTTTATCGAACAGACAACCAGCCCCCACAAGGAGGTGGCGCAATGGGAGGACCCGAAAGAGTCGTGGCGCGCATCCAACAGTTGTGCGAAGCACTCTCGAACGACGTGGGGAAGACCAGCATGGAGTACGCTGTGCTCAGGGTCTGGGCCGTGTTCGACCCGCGTTTTACGTTCGCGGGAGTGAACTGCAAGGAGGTCATCCGGGACTATTTCCACCCCGACCAGGAGTCCCTTCCCGGGCTCTCTTGAGCAAGCACTCGTTGTACAGAGGCGGCCGCACGGCCGCCTTTTCTCTTATTGACTTTATACCGCAAAAGAACAGAATCAAGAGCAGAGAAAGGGGGTCTTTATGGAAATGAAGTTTCCACCGGGAACCTGGGTCGGAGACACCATCGGATACCTCGGCGTCAACGGCGGTATCGTCGTCTCTGCCCGCACATCAAGCTGGCCTGGGTTTGACGGCGGCAGACCGTATTACCTCTACACCGTCCGTCTTAAGGACGGCAGCACCCGCGACGAGGCCGAGTGTTATCTCTTTTCCTTTGAGAAAGAGAAGTCTGCGTGAGCGTCCATACGTTGTTCAAGGCGGGCATCGCGACACTTCTCGTCGGAGGACTCATCGTTCTGTGTTCCGTGAGCGTTGCGTATACGCTCATCCGTGGAAAACCTGTGCGCTTTACATGAAGCGGCGGTCGAGTTGCTCGACCGCCGCGTTTTTGCGCCTTGTGTTTTTACCTCTCACTTCACGATTTACTCTCCTCATTTTTACCTCTCCTTCCACGCTTTTCCCTGCCGAACCAGGAGTTTTTCCTTCTTTTCGGGTTCCGCCATGACATGTTCAACGACATGCTCGAGACGAACACCTTGCGAACCCTTTACAAGCACCACATCACCTTCCGCGACAACATTTGCGAGATATGCCCCCGCTTGGTGCGCATTGCTATAGAGCGATACATTTGAGAGCCCGTGCTGCTGTGCACTTTTCGCTGTCTCTTGAACAGAGGAACCGACACAGACAAGCATACTCACTGTTTTTGCGGCCTGCTCACCCAAAAATGCATGCGCCTCTGACGAATGTTTGCCGAGTTCCCGCATATCTCCGAGAACGGCGATTTTCCTTCCCTGTGTCGAAATCTCACTCAGCGTTTCAAGAGCGTGTTCCGCGGCAATTGGGGACGCATTATACGAATCATCAATAATCACGCTGCCCTTTTTCCCGGGAACAAGGTGCATACGCCCGGGCGGTGTTTTAAACGTACTTAGCGCCTCGGTCATCTCCACGACACTAATCCCCTGTGAAAGCCCTACGGAAAGCGCGGCAAGCACGGGGTACATGATGTGCCGTCCGAGTACATCGTGAAGACGTATCGGCACAACATTTCCTTCAAACATCACTTTGAAACTTACTCCCTCAGGGCGTCCTGCCTCGTCATATTCAATCGCATAGTAGTCGGCATACAGGTCCGCATCCTGGTTATAACCAAACGTATAGACGCGATTTTTTATGCTGCCCGACAGTTCGCGCACTTTTTCATCGTCATAGCCGAGAAGAGCGACGCCGTTTGGTTTGAGCGCCTTGAGAATCATGCTTTTTTCAACAAAAACCGCATGCGGGGAAGAAAAAAATTCAACGTGCACCGGTGTCTCGGCGACAAGCGTAATCACCGCGGCGTCAAGCCGTACCCACCGTACAAGCCGTTCCATGTCACCCGGATGATCAACGCCCATTTCAAGCACGACCCAGTCGGGATAACTGTGGAAACCGAAAGCAACCCAAAAACCTCGCAGGATATTCATCAGCCATCCACCCGGGCTATCCCACGCGGTGTCGAGTCCTAAGATGGTCAGCGGAACGCCCAAATCCGAATTAAAACTTTTATCGCTCTTCGCAACAGTAAACAGAGAACCGAAGATGGTCGCAATGGCGTCCTTCGTTGTCGTTTTTCCAACGCTTCCGGTGACTCCGATGACACGCGGTTTAAAACGCCACAACACTACCCGCGCCTCAAACGTGAGCATTGCAACAACAATTTTTTTAAGAAACGATTTCATTCTGTTTTTCTTCTCTCCTCTTCTGTATTTTCCACTTTACAACTTTATAACTTTACAAACTTTATAACTGTCATCGGTCCGGCGGAATTTCGTAATAGTTAATGAGAAACTCGGTAAGCTCCATAAAAGGATGCGTCAGTGTCTGCGACGCAAATTCTACGTTCTTCGGCTCCTCGTTATACAGGAAAATAATGAACTTCGGATCGTATGCGGGAAAATAGCCGAAGAACGAGTGGAGATACCTGTCATCATAATACCCTTTTCCTGCCTTATTGGATATCTGAGCGGTACCGGTTTTTGCGGCAACGCTATAGCGTTCAAGCTTCACTGTTCCGCCAAGAAGGAATTCGTCTACGACTTTGACGAGCATTTTGGTAATTGTTTCGCTCGCTTCTTCGGAGAGTACGCGTTCGTTTGACGCAAAGGTTTTTGTTTTCGTAATACCGAGATCGTATTCAATCTCTTTCACCAGATGCGGGTCAACAAGCATGCCGCCGTTTGCAAGCACGGCGAGCGCGCGAATCATCTCAATCGGCGTCACGGCAATTCCCTGTCCGTACGATGCAGTCGCATATTCAATGTCACGGGGGCTGTCCAAAGGATCCAGGAGACCGGCAATTTCACCCGGCAAGTCAATGCCGGTTTCGCGGCCAAGCCCGAATGCCCGCAGGTAGTCGGCAAAACGCTTGTTGCCGAGCTCGCCGACAACAAACGCAACGCCCGTGTTGAGCGACTCGCCAAGCACGTTGTACATAGGCACAACGCCGCGCCCGCGCCCGTCATAGTTCGAAATGGTGCGCCCGTCAAGCGTGAGAGAGCCGGTATCGTTATAGGTCGTTTCGGGTGTGACCACACGGGCATCGAGTCCCGCGGCCATCGTCAGCGGCTTCATGATAGAACCCATCTCATACACGTTTTCAACAAGGGGGTTTTTGAACACACCGAGATTCTCCACAGAAGCGAAGTTGTTCGGATCAAACGTCGGGTACGCAGCCATCGCAATAATTTCTCCCGTCGCCGGATTCATGATGATGCCGCCGACTGATTTGGACGACCATTCTTCAGCAATCTGTGCGAGCGTCTGTTCGAGTACGCCCTCGACGGTCGGCTCAATTGTCGTCACGATGTCTCCCGCTCCTTCTCCCTCTTCAATCTCTGCAACTTCATTAAGACTTCCGAATATCTCGGCGAAGAAATTCACATGCATGTTCTGCGCATTTCGTGAAAGCGTTCGTTCGTAGTACCGTTCGAGACCGTATTGTCCGACAAGTTCATTGCCGTTAAAACCGACAAAGCCGAGCGCGTGCGCCGCGCGCTCCCCGCCCGGATAAAAACGCCATCGCTCCTTTTCAAGTTCAACGCCCGGTATGCCGAGCGCGGAAATCGCGTCTGCAGTTTCAGTTGAAAGTTTTTGCGCCAGCTCTTCATGCGGGTCGTCGCTTTTTTCCGCTTTTTTGAAAAAATCTTCCCGGTCAAGTTCGACGAGCGGTGAAAGCGCCTCGTACGCGGCTTCCGCGTCAATCAGCTTCTTCGGGTTAAGTACGAGTGTAAAACCCGGTTCAAGAGTTGCGGCAGAAATGCGCCGTCCCGCTTTGTCCTCAAAAAAAATAGCCCCGCGGTCGAACAACGCCCCTTGAGGCGTGACGTACTGCCGGTCTGCTTTTACTGCGTACTCTTCATTTCTGACAATCTGCTCAAGGTACAGTTTGCCCACAAGTATGAGGGCAAAAATAAAAAGCACCCCGAACAAAATCCTGATTCGGTTGGTGCTTGGATCACTCATTGCCGTAGCGGACAGAAAGCGGATGCGTATCGCGGGAAACAAATACCTTCGGTTTTTTCTCGATGAAACCAAGCTCAAGCGCGCGTCCGAGCGTTACCGCCTGAAGAGCCTCCATGTATGCGAGTTCGAGGACACTGACGTGCGCCGCCAAATCAACCGTTTCTGCCTCGATAGTCTCGCGCAACACCACATTAGCGACTGTTTTTCGCACCAAGGCACCGTAGGACACAACACACACGAGCAAAAGCGCCGAGAGCACGAGCAGTGCGCGTTTTTCAAAACTGTTGAGTTGCAGGAGATCGCGGACCATAGGGCAGTTATTAAAAGTTAGAAAGTTATAAAGTTTGTAAAGTTATAAAGTCGTAAAATGTTATGAAGTCTTTTCGAGGATACGAAGCTTTGCAGAGCGCGCCCGTGGATTTACACGTTCTTCCTCATCGGTCGGAACAATCGGTTTTTTTGTGAGCACAACAGCCCCGTCTTCGTCCGACCGCGCTTTGAAGTACTGCTTCACGATGCGGTCTTCAAGACTGTGGAATGACACCACAACAAGCCGGCCTCCGGGAGCGAGCGCCGCATATGCTTTTGCAAGACCTTCCGTGAGTGCGTTCAGCTCATCGTTGACCGCAATGCGGAGCGCCTGGAATGTTCGCGTCGCCGGATGAATCGCACCGTGGTTGTAACGCACCGGCACTGCTTTCCTAATACAGTCGACGAGCGCCATGGTCGAGAGAATCGGCGACTTCGTACGCGTCGCGACGATTTCCTTTGCAATCCGCCGCGCATATCGCTCCTCGCCGTATCCGAAAATCACGTTCGCGATGTCTTCCTCCTTCCACGTGTTCACAATGTCTGCCGCAGTGAACGCCGCGCTTTCCGCAACGCTGGCAAATGTCATGTGCAGAGGTTCATCGCGCAGGAAACTGAATCCGCGGCCGGACGACTCAAGCTGCAGCGAGCTCATGCCGAGGTCAAACGTCGCTCCGTCAATTGCCGCGACACCCAAAGATTCGAGCACCGTATCAAGATTTCGAAAATCTTCCTCCACCAGATGCAGTGTTGCCGGCACGTGCGAGAGACGTTCGCGCACGTCGTTTAACGTTCCCGCGTCCCGGTCAAGACCGATAACGGTTCCGCTTTTCCCGACGCGCTCACAGAGCGCTTTCGTGTACCCACCTCCGCCGACCGTCGCATCAAGGATGGTCATGCCGGGAACGGCGCGTACTCCTTCTATGACTTCATGTAAAAGAACAGGAATGTGCATAACGAGCTTGTAGCTTGGGGCTTGTGGTGAGTAGGCGAGATCGAGATATAGTACACAAACCTACACGCTACCTTCCTACAAGCTAGAGACTGCACTAGACTGCACCAATCTCGCCCAAACGCTCCGCAAGCATATCGGCCTCTTTTTCGATGCGTCGCGTGTACGCGTCCCACGCCTTGTCGTTCCATACTTCCACTCGTGTCTGCACTCCCGCGAAGATCACTTTATTTTTGAGCCCCGCGAAATTCTTAAGGAAGTCCGGAATGAGAATGCGCCCAGACGCGTCCACCTCTACCTCTGCCGCGCCTGCGAGCATGAAGCGCGTAAAGCCGCGCATGCTTGCCTGACCCATGCCAAGTTCGCCCAAACGTTTTGAAATTGCGTTCCACTCTTTCTGCGAGTACACAAAAAGACACCCTTCGAGTCCGCGCGTGACAACGAGCTTTTTACCGAGCTCGGAACGGAAACGAACCGGAAGCGAGAGCCGCTTCTTTTCGTCCAATGTATGTGTGTACTCGCCGATTAACATGTTTTACGTAAGTACCACTTTATCCCACTTGGATATTATTCTATACCACCCTGCCCCACATACAAACATAGTTATCCACTTTCTGAACCTCCAGTACACAACAAAAAACTGCCCCGTAAAGGGCAGTTTTTGAATCGTGGGTTTTGGTTTAATTCTTATCCCGCGGACGCATTAAGGGGAAAATTTGTCCTTCGCGGACGCTGATGTTCATGAGAAAACTGAAGAGCCGTTCTGACGTACCGAAGCCGAAGGTCGGCGGCATGCCGTACTCAAGCGCTTCAACATATTCATCGTCTGCGCGCTGTGCTTCCGCATCCCCTTTCTCGCGAAGCGCCTGCTGTTCCGCAAACCGTCCCGCCTGGTCCAAGGGATCGTTCAACTCAGAGAAGCCTTTGCCGACTTCTGAACCCGCAATGATAATTTGAAACCGTTCAACAACATTCGGGTTCTCAGGTGAACGTTTTGCAAGCGGTTCCAAAAATACCGGAACACCAATCAAGAATGCCGGACCACCGATTGTCTTCCTGATTTTTTTCCACAGGCCGTCAATCGCCCGTTCGCGCGATTCAGGTTTCGGCTGTCCGCGATATACATCTGCATACGCGGCAAACGCTTCTTCTTCGGAAACAGTGATAGGGTTAAAACCGTACTCTTTTTCAATTTCCTTGCAAAAATCTATCGTCGGCCACTCACCGCGAAAATCAACTTCGAAATCACCGATGGTAAACGTTGTTGTGCCAAACACCTTTTCGGCGAGTGTGATGTAGAGTTCGCGCACAAGATCCATGCCGTAGCGGTAATCCGCATAGGCTTCATAAAACTCAAGCTGGGTATAATCCTGCAGATGTTCGTGCGACATGCCCTCATTTCTGAAAATACGGCCGATTTCAAATGTTTTTGGCACGCCCGCAACCATAAGTTTTTTCTGCCACAATTCTCCCGCTGAAATACGGAGATATACGTCAATGTCGAGCGCGTTGTGGTGTGTAACAAACGGCTGTGCATCTGCGCCCCCCGGAATCGTTTCGAGAACAGGTGTTTCAACTTCTATAAAACCGCGCTCCAGAAGAAACTGACGCGCCGTGTTCCAAAAGAGCGAACGCTTCTCGACAATTGTCCGCGCTTCGGGACTCATGAGAATATCAAGGTAGCGGCGACGCAACCGCTCCTCGGGGTCTTGAATGCCCACCCATTTTTCAGGAAGCGAGCGAAGTCCCTTCGCGAGCATGCGCCACGACGAAACGAGAATACTTGCCTCGCCGCGTTTTGTCCGAACAGGAACGCCGGAAACATCCACAAAATCACCGATATCAACGGTCGCAGTAAAAAGCGCAAAAGATTCCGCCGGCATCTGGTCTTCCTTCAAATATCCTTGGATTTTCCCCGAACCGTCGAATACATCAATGAACACCGAACCGCCGTGTTCGCGAATTGCCATAACGCGGCCCGAAATTGTTTCAGTTTTTTCCGCCGCAACCCGTTCGTCAAAGTTCGCGAGCATGTCACCCATGGAGAGCGTGCGCCCCGCGGTGACGGGATACGGGTCAATACCCTGCGCCCTGAGCGCGTTCAGTTTCTTCAAACGATCATTGCGGATATCTTCAAGGGACATGGGGGTGTAAGACGTAATAGTGAAGTAAGACGTAAAAAGGACGAGGGTAGTTGTTATGCTCTCCTCCTTACCTACTCTACATCTTACCCTTTACCATGATTTTTTCTAGTCTATCTTGAGAATCTTGTACTCAATCTTCTTGCCGGTCGGGGCGGTAAACACGAAAGAGTCCCCTTTCTTTTTGCCCATCATACCCTGGCCTAACGGCGAATTAAGCGAGATGCGGCGTTCTGCGGTATTTGCTTCTTCTGAGCCGACGATATTGTAGGTATACTTCTCTCCGTCATCTTTTCGTTCAAGTGTGACGGCTGAACCGACGGCGACAGTGTCCCCCTTGTGATGTGTCACAATTTCTGCGTTCTTGAGCACTCCGGAAAGATACCGGATACGCGACTCAATCTCGCCCTGCATCTGGCGCGCTTCGTGGTATTCGGCGTTTTCAGACAAATCCCCGAGTGAGCGTGCGTATTCCAGCTGCTCCGCAATTTCGCGGCGTTTTTCAGATGTTAAAAAATCAAGCTCCTTTTTGAGCTCGTCGTACTTTTCCTGTGAAAGATAGTTTTTTTGTTCGTGCATATGCGGTATGGTGTGCCAGTCTACCGTTTTATCCCTCAAAAGTCAATCTCGCGGCAATGTTACTCCGTAAAATATTCCGGCGTATTGAGGTGCATCCAGTCAAACAGTTTGCGCATAACAGACGCTGAACCGATGAGGTTGGTCGCCGGACCGCTTTCCATGACGGTGACGAACGCGTACCGCGGATGTTCATAGGGCCAAAAACCGATAATCCACGAGTTTACGTTTGCCTTTGTCGCGCCGAGTTCGGCGGTTCCCGTTTTCCCGGCCATTTCTGTATACGCAACATTTATTGCTTTTGCCGTTCCTTCAAGCGCACCGAGTCGCATACCCTCGCGGACAATCCGGAGTGTTTCCTCAGAAACGGCAACGCGTTTCTGCGGCATACCTTCGGTTGTCATGTGGAGATGCGGCGTCACCAGAATTCCGCCGTTTGCAATCGCCGCGACCGCCCGCACCATCTGAAGCGGCGTAACCTGGAACCCGTACTGCCCGATAGATGTGTTGTAGGTGTCACCGAGACGCCATGGGTCGTCAGGAAAGAGTTCTTTTTTCCAGGCCTCGTTTGGAATAGTTCCTTCAACCTCTCCGGGCAAATCAATTCCGGTCATTTCTCCGATTTCAAAAAGCCGAGTATACTTTTCAATACCCTTGATGCCGATACCCGGCTGGTCACCGAATCCCCCTCCGATGGTCATGAAATACACGTTTGAGGAAACCGCGATGGCATGACGCATATCAACCCAGCCGTGCGCCTTCCAGTCCTTAAAAACGGTCGGTTGGTCGGGGTTGTACGGATTCGGCACGCGAAGTGCGCCGTCGCTGTATATTTGTTTTTCAGGAGAGATGATGTGTTCTTCGAGAGCACCAATTGCGGTGAACGGTTTGATAACGGAGCCCGGTGTGTAGAGTCCACCGACCGCCCGGTTCAAAAAAGGCGTCGCCTCGTCCGTCTGATACGCGACAATCGCGGCTCGATCCTCGCCCTCCGTCATAACATTTGCATCAAATTCCGGCATGCTCACAAGCGAAATGATTTCCCCGCTTCCAACGTCAAGAATAACCGAGGCGCCGCCGTCAAAACCGACGGAATCGGCAAGTTCGGTCATTAGTTCATACACCTTTCCCTGAATCCGGCTGTCAATCGCAATATAGAGTGGTTCCCCCGGTTCAGGACTGTCGATGACCGATTCGGACACGATTGCACCGAGTGCGTTTTCCTCGACAATCTTCTTCCCGGGGCTCCCGGCAATGCTTGCGTCGTATAGTTTTTCAACACCGTCACGTCCGATGCTGGTGTCTTGAAAATAAATCCCCGATGCATCCTTCTGCGGATACGTCACAAAGCCGAGGACATGCGCAAAACCGGGAGTTTCAATGTATTTGCGGAGCGGAACGCCTGTGTGCCCGGCGGCAACAACTGTCGTGGATGCATCAGAGGTTGTCGCCTCATCAAACGGCGCTTCATTCCAGGCAAGCGGAACACCGTTCCTGTCGTAGATAACACCGCGCTCTGCAAACAGTAATTCATGATCAAGGCGGTTGTTTTCTGACTGAGCATAATATGCCTCCCCGTCAGTAATCTGCAGCACAAAAACGCGAGCAAGAAGCAGGAGTGCAATACAAGCGATTGCGGCGCCAAAGATACGGATGGTCATCCGCCCGATGGGACGTTCAATGCGACCCTCAAACTGTGAACGGTCGAACTGCGGACTGTTGTGCGAGTCCATAAAAATCTCATCCGGCGCAATATCAGCCGTCCGCTCAATAAACCCTTTACGCTTGAAAAACATCATGGCGAAGACGAGAGGCAACAATCTCACGGACAATAAAGAGAGCACACACGGCGGCCGTAACAGTGCCGAAAAAACCGAAAAGCGGCGCCCCGGCGTACGCAAGGTCAAACAGAAGGGCGAGTGCACACCCTTCGACATAATGCGGAAAGAGAATGATACCGAGGAGCATCAGCAGCACGGAAAGCCACCACGGAAGCAGAAAAACACCCACGAGTGACGTGCCGATAAGCAGGAGTCGGGGAAAGAGCATATTAGTCTTCACGCGGGGTTGCAACAAAGACATACATGAGTTCATAGATGTTGACCGGAATTCCTGCGCGCACGGTCTGAAATGCGTCGGTGTCATGCGTGACCGATTCAACAACCTGCGCAAGAATGTCGTGATCCCCAACGCGCCGCACCACATCACCCGGCGCAACGACGATATCTTTCGGCACACGAAGCACGAATGACCCGCCTCCTTCTCCGTATGCAGTCGTCGAAAGCGAAACAGACGGCACGATGACACTCTCTTCTGAAAGCGGAGAAGAAAACAACACCACGCGGGAAGTGTGCGTCCCGACAGCATCGACGCGGCCCAATGCGATGTCCCCTTCTGTTGTTACAACATCACCGACTGCAACACCCTCCGAGGCGCCGATATCAATCAAAAAAATATCATAGGGAGAAACCCCTGGAGACGCCAGGACGCGCGCAATACGAGTCTCGGCAAGAGTGATGCCGCTTGCGAGCGCATAGAGTTCATCATATGCATCTTCAGCTTCATCAAACAGTTCCGCCTTCGCGCGCAGCATTGTATTTTCTTCGCGAAGCCGCTCATTTTCAACAATCAGCGTTCCTTTCGACGCAAAAAGACCCGCGACAAAACGCGCGCCTTCATTTGCGGCTGCCCGCACATGCAGAAAGGGTGTCCCAAAGGACAGCACTTCCTCCGAACTGCGCTTGGGAGTCGCCAAAACAACAATCCCGACAAAAAGCAGCACGACGGCCGTTCCGGTCAAAAGCTTTATGTGTGAACGAGATTTACGTTGTTGGGGGAAGAACATTTTCCTCGATAATGATGACGTCCTGATAACGCTTTGTGTCTTCAACGACGACGCCCGTGCCTCGTGCAACCGAAGTCAGCGGGTCGTCAGCAACATAAACGGGAAGTTTGAGCCATTCGGTAAGAAAAACATCAAAACCGCGGATAAGTGCGCCGCCGCCCACAAGATAGATACCGCGCCGCATGACGTCGGACACAATTTCAGGCGGAGTCGTTTCAAGCACTTCTTTGATGGACTCAACAAGTGTGTCGATAGATGTGCCGATTGCCTCGCGCACATCCGCATCAGTTACTACAACTTCGCGCGGAAGTCCTGTCACCAAATCACGCCCGCGTACCGTCACTTCAATCGGCTGCGGCCCCGGAATAATGGAACCCACCTGTATTTTAAGGTCTTCCGCCGTACGCTCTCCGATTAAAATCTTAAATTCATCACGAATATAGCTCACGATGTCGTTATTGAGACGGTCGCCGGCAATCTTGATATTCTTGCCGTTCACCACGCCGCCCAGTGAAATAACGGTGATGTCAGTCGTTCCGCCGCCAATATCGACGACCATGCTCCCCGACGCGTCCTCAACCGGAAGCCGAACTCCGAGCGCCGCCGCCATAGGCTGCTCAACGACGTGCACTTCGCGCGCGCCCGCATTTTTTGCGGCGTCGCGCACCGCGCGGCGCTCGACGTTTGTCGTTCCAAACGGTACACCGATGACCACCTTGGGTCCGAGCAATTTTTTTCCTTCGCCTTGTGCGCGCCGGATAAGATGCGCGAGAAATTCTTCCGTTACTTCGAAGTCAGAAATGACGCCGTCAACGAGCGGACGAACCGCGCTGATGTGTTCGGGCGTTCGACCGAGCATGCGTTTTGCTTCATGACCGATTGCAACCACTTGTCCTGTTTTCTGGTTCAACGCGACAACCGTCGGTTCATTGATGATGATTCCTTTTCCACGAACATACACCAGCGTATTCGCCGTTCCCAAGTCAATTCCAATATCATCCGAGATAAAACTCCGGACTTTTTGTTTTAGTTTCTCCCACATGTACCCCTGTGTGCACCCATTGTAGCCCGATTATACGCACGCGCAAACGCGCCGCCACACACTTCCGATTGTGGCAAACGACATCCGAGATATGACTACCCGCGGCAAAGCGCCGCGACGTCTTTCGGTTGAACAAAACGCGGTTCGCTTTCAGTCCGTCCTTTTACCTCAACGGTTCCCTGGGCAATTGTCTTTGCACTGATAACAACGCGAAGAGGAATGCCGATTAAATCAGCATCGGCGAATTTTTCTCCCGTGCGAACATCACGGTCGTCATACAGCACTGAAATTCCCTCCTGTTCAAGTTCTGCAACAAATGTTTCCGCATAGGCGGCAACCGCCTCATCTTTTGCGGGATCAAGCGCGAGCACGTGCACCGCAAACGGCGCCACCTCTTTCGGCCAGACCATGCCCTTTTCATCAGCAAGCACCTCGACAATCGTCCCCATAAGACGCGTCGGGCCGATACCGTAACTGCCCATCACAACCGGCTTTGAAACCCCGCTTTCATCTTTGTAGGTAAGGCCGAGTGCATCAGAAAAGCGCGTACCGAGTGAAAAAATGTTTCCCACCTCAATTGCCTTCTTCTCAACCAGTTCATCGCGCGCAACACCGAGGTCTGCGAGTACTTCATCAAGCATGACTTCTTTGTTGACCGCAATGTTCTTTGCTTCATGCACAAACACCGTATCTTCTCCGCTCTCACACAGCGTCTGAAATTCATGCGAGTACTTCGCAAAAACACCGCCTGACGCGAAGGTCAGATACGTTCGGTCGCCAAGCCCGGCGCGGCGGAATACATTGCGGTATGCCTCTTTTGCTTTTTCGTAAAATGCTTCATGTTCTTCGGTCGTGCTCGAGAATGAATACAAATCTTTCATGAGAAACTCGCGGCCGCGCAGCACGCCGCTCTTTGCACGCGCTTCATTGCGGAATTTCGTCTGAATCTGATATGCGCTTTTCGGCAAATCTTTGTATGACGAAATATGGTCGCGCATAATGTTCGTCAGCGCTTCTTCGTGCGTAAATCCCAAACCTAGCTCGCCTCCTGATTTGAGCGCGGTCTTAAACCAAATCTCATCGGCATCCCCTGTCCACCGGTCGGTCTGCTTCCAGATTTCCGGATTCTGAAACGCGGAGAGAAACACCTCTTCTCCGCCGATTGCATTCATTTCCTCACGGATGATGGTGTTGATGTTGTTGACAACACGCAGTCCCAGCGGCAACAGCGAATACACGCCGGCCATTTCTTTGTGCACAAACCCGGCGCGGATAAGCAGCTGAGCATTTTTTGACACCTCGTCGGATGGCGCTTCACGCCGTGTTTTCGTAAAAAGATGTGACTGCTTCATATACGTAGGTTAGAACAACTTCACTATATCATGCACCGTTACGACGACCATAAGCACAATCAGGATGCCGAAACCGATAAGATTGACTGTCTGTGCGACCTTGGTAGGAATCGGCGAACCTTTTATTTTTTCGATAATGACAAAGAGAATGCGTCCGCCGTCGAGCGCCGGAAAAGGCAGGAGGTTGAGGACAGCGAGATTGAGCGAAATAAACGCAGCAAACGAAATGAGCGCAATAAATCCTTCCTTCGCGGCTGTACCGATAAGACCGGCAATTCCGACCGGGCCGGCGACCTGAGAAACATCCGCGTCTCCGCGCACCGCGTCTGCAAGAAAAGCAAAAAGTCCTTCTGCTGTTCCCACAAAAACGTTCGCCGTTGTTCGTACGCCCTCAAAGAGAGCGCTGTACCAGGGCAGCTTTACCGTGCCGATGTAATCAAGCGCGACACCGATTGCCCCGCGCCCCCCGTCACCGGTATCCGTCGGCATAATTTCGACTTCAGTTTCGACTCCATCGCGTACATAGCCGAGTACAAACGGCTCTCCCGCCCGCTGTCCGATGAATGTCTGCACTTCGTCAACCGTCGGATTCATCATGCGATCCGTGCTCTGGGGAAGTTCAAAGTAGATGATTTCGTCACCCGCCGTGAGCCCGGCTGCTTCTGCCGGCGTGTCAGGAAACACCTGCAGGACGGTGACCACGGGAGTCCCGATGACGCCTTCGGTTTGAGGTGTGACCGACATGGGAAGCCCGCTCATAAACCCGATGGAAATAAGCACCCAGGCGAGAACCACGTTAAAAAAGACACCCGCAGCAAGCGTCCAAATCTGTGCCCACGCGGGTTTGCGCGCCAGGCTGCGCTCCGAGACATCGGCGTTTTCATCTCCGTCTTCGCCAAGAATCTTCACAAACCCGCCGAACGGAATCCAGTTCAGCGAATACATCGTCTCACTGCCCTTTGGCCGCCAGCCCCAGACGCGGGGAGGGAAACCAAGCCCGAATTCATCAACACGTGCGCCGACTGATTTTGCGGCGATAAAATGCCCGAGCTCATGCGCGAGGATAAGCACGGCGAGCACAATGATGAAAATAAGAGCGGTCATGACTAGCTCAGAATTTCTTCTTCCTTGCGTTTTGCAATCGCATCAAGCGCTTCGTTTGCCTCTTTGATGACTTTTTCCATTTCGTCCTTTCCGCGGAATTTTTCGTCTTCAGAAAGTTCTCCGTCTTTTTCTTTTTTTTGAATATCACTCCAGACTTCTTCGCGGGCGCTGCGCACTGAAATACGCGCTTCTTCGAGTTTCTTGCCGACCATCTTGATGTACTTGTCCCGGCTTTCTCCGGTCATTTCAGGAAAGATAACGCGGATACCTTTATCATCGCCGACAATCGAAACTCCGAGGTCGGCATCACGAAGCGCCTTGTCAATTGCTGCTGTATTTCCGTGATCCCACGGCGCAATGCGAATCGTCCGCGCATCTTCAACAGTGACCCCGGCGACCTGATTGAGGGGCATTTTTGAGCCGTATACGTCCGCGCGAACACCGTCCAAAAGCGCAACTGACGCGCGGCCGGTGCGAATTGCAGAGCATTCCTTCTTAAACCACTCCTGAATCTCTGCGCTCTTTGTCTTTAATTGTGCGAGGTTGTAAGCCATATATAACCGAGTATATCACAGAGCGCCTTCCTTTTTGAGCATCGCACGCTTTTTTGCACTGCCGCCGAACGCATACCCGCCCATGCCGCCGTCCGCACGAATAACGCGGTGGCAGGGGACGCGCTTGTCGCGGTTTTTGCCCATGATGGTACCCACAGCGCGGGCCGCCCGAAGGCGGCCCGCGCGTTTCGCAACCTCACCGTACGCCATCGTCTTCCCTCTCGGAATTTTTGCGACGACCGTATACACTTTTTGCGCAAACACGGTGTTGCTACCCGAAAAGAGTTTCGTTTTTTGCTTTTTCCTTTCCATTTTTGACAAGCGCCTGGAGCGACTTCCCCGCCGATTCACGGTATGGGCAGTACTCGCATCGCTCTCCTGTCGGAGGCAGTGCCTCCGCCATAAGTGTTTTCTTTGCCTCAATGAGCACCGGCTGAATCCATGAATCATTGCCGACATACGGAATGAGAAGCACGTCAAACTCCAGCTTTGCATCAAATGCAGCGCGGTCTTTTTTCCCGTTCACATACACAAAATATCCCGTATTCGAAACCGTAAACCCGTTTTTGCGGAGCAGCCATTGGTACACTTCCATCTGCCGCTTGTATCCCTGCTGCCAAATGCCGTCCAGGTTTGGGTCCTCTTCTTTCGACGTCGCCTTGTAATCCACAACATGCAGCTCGCCTGAAGGAGAAACCCACACATCGTCAACAGCGCCGGTGATCAAAAAATTCGTCTCCGGCTCTACATACTGCACGCCCTTAAAGTTTTCCCGCCACACGTCCATGTCCGGGTGGTCAAACGGAACCGCGTCGACACCGTATTGCTCCATCAAAGGATGCGCGGTGCCTTTTGCGCGATGCATATCGAATTCCTTTTTGAGAAGATGGTCGACCGCGACGTTCAGCGTAAAACCGGGCATTGAAGGACGCGAAACACCGAGGCGGCGGTCAAGATAAAAACAGCGCGGGCACTCATGAAAGAGGTCGATTTTCGAACGTGAAAGTTTAAAGGGTTCGCTTGACTGCGGATCAAACAATTTTTGTCTGCGCGTGAAAGCCATATGCCGCGATTGTAGCACGAAAAAGAAAAACGCCGCGTCCCCAGGGAATTGGGACGGGCGTTATGAGGCCTCGGAAAGGTCTCGAAGAACTGCGAGAGCAGCTGCGGACCCCGGGACGTAGCACTTGCCCCGGATTTCGATAATCTTCTGCTCCCGAATAAGTTTCGGGAGGAGGGTCATCGCCTCGAACCGAAACTTCGAGGGCAGCCGCTTGACCGTCTCGTCACGCTCGAGCGGTCCGAAGCGCTTGAGCGCACTGTACAGCGCGCTCTCGATTGCGGACTGTCTCATCGAATCTCCTTTCTGGCTGCCTAAGCAGCCCAGATGTTCTTTCTATTGTTTATTATAACAGATGTATTCTAAAAGTCAATATCCGTTATCCACACCCTCTCTCCCCTGCTCCTAAAGGCCGCTTTTTGTGCCTTCGGTTATGTGGGCAACTCTCTGCTCAATAAACCAAAAAACGGTGAATGCAATGAGTGTAAGAATAGTTGCGGCGAATGCGATTGCATATAGTTCCATACCGACGGTCGCGCCGATACCCGCAGCCACCCAGAGTCCGGCCGCTGTTGTAAGGCCGACTGCGCTTTCTTCACGCAAGATAATCACACCGCCGCCGAGAAATCCGATACCGGTCACAATGCCGGCGATGATGCGTGTAATATCTGATCCCGAAATGCCGAGCGTCTCCGCCGATGCGAGTCCCATCACCACAAAGAGGCATGAACCGAGCGCAACAATGCCGTATGTGCGAAGCCCTGCAGCTTTACGCGCGAGCGTGCGTTCCGCGCCAATAGCCATGCCGAGAAGCATTGCGACAGTAAGCTGGACAACAAACGGGGTTACGGAAGAAAAATCCATAGACGATGCTTGATAAATGTATAAATGTATCTGTGTGACGTCGTGTGTTGCCTAATACGTTTCAAACGGCATGCCGACTGGCGTATCACCTTCTTCAACAACCAGTGTGTCTTTTTTGAAATCAAACAGTCCGTCGCCGTCATCCCTATACATGAGTGCGATATAGACGCGCCCTTTCTCGGTCGCGCGCAGTAACAACACATCACCCTGCCACACGCCCGCGTCGAAACGCGCCGCGCCGAGGATATTACCGTACGAGGAACCGGCAAATTCACGCACCGCGACCCAGCCCGGAGAAAGCAGCGATACTTTGCTCAGAAATACTTTTTTCCCGGCTTCCTGGTCCTTCACAAACACCTCGTTGCCTTCGGCCAAATTTGTCGCGTTTAAATCTTCCGCAACAACAGGTGCCCGGTACGGGTATCCTGCTTCAAGATACGGTTTGGGAGACTCATCAGCAGCCGAGTCCTCGGGCAAGGGCGCTTCAGCTGTGTTTCTTGTGCGATGCCAGATAATGAACCCCACGAGTACGGCGAGTGCGATAAAAATCGCGGTCCATGCTTTTCGAGCGTCTTTAACAAATGCGGATGCCATACGTGTACATTATAGGTTCTCCAGCGGGAGCGCGCACAAGCGGTTCGCCTCGGCAAGCACCGTGTCTACTTTCTTGCCTGATATGCCTGCAACTTCAAGAATATTCGGGTTTTCGGTAACCGTTTTACACAGAACAACCCCGCGCTCGTAGA
Source organism: uncultured Candidatus Saccharibacteria bacterium (assembly GCA_964608145.1). Lineage (GTDB taxonomy): Bacteria > Patescibacteriota > Minisyncoccia > Phycocordibacterales > EsbW-18 > EsbW-18. The sequence continues at coordinate 45,464 of CAZSMD010000001.1, forward strand.
GAATCGCCTTTTCCTTGCCGGTCAAAGACGTGAGACATGAGAGCGGGTGCAGGCCGGACTCTTCGATGAGATCCTGCATGTTTCCTTTCGACGGATACCCCCATCCGATCATGCGAATATCAACGCACTTGCCGTAACGGATGGCGTTCTCGGTAAATTTCGTATTTGTGACAAGCCATGACTGGCATGTGCCGCCTTTGGGGCAAAGCCCCGAAAAATCACGCGCCTGCAGATCGAGAAAACGCGCATGGATATACAGCGCAACTTTTACGTCAGTCTTGAATCCCTGGGCATTGTGAAATTTTGCTTCAACAAGAATGAGCTCTTTGTCGTTCTTCGCGACCACGTCCACTTCGTGTGTAACGCAGTGACCCTTGAGCGTTTCCCCGACTTTCACCTGGTATCCTTTTTGCTTAAAAATTTCTCCGAGTAATTTCTCAAAGGGAAATCCGGACGGACCTAAATCAAGCACTGCGCGGCGGAGCGAATACCGCGCGGCAACCGGCGCGTCAGAATGTTTTTTGAGCAGTCGGCGCGCGTGCTGATAAATCTCCGATGTTGTCATGCCGTCACGCAGCTGTTTTTCAATCTGCGAAACAATTGTCTCTGCAGTATCAGAGGCTGCACCCGAACGCACTAAAGAGCTCACCAGTTTTTGGGGAGCAAAGGGTTCGAATGTTCCGTCTATTTTTCGAATCAGCGGTTCCATCCCGTTGAGTATACCACTTATTCGGCTTGTGTAGACTGGATAATTCCCCCGCCGACGACTTCTTCGCCCGAATAGATGACCACAGACTGCCCCGGCGCAACTGCGGTCTGAGGAGTGTCAAAACGAATGGAAGTGCCTGATGCTGTCTCCTCGATACGGCACCCGAAGAGCAGCTGCCGGTAACGGAACCTGCACGTATACGGGATGTGCGTGTCGGGAGTCTCCCCTGAAACCCATGCAACGGATTGAAGAGCGACGTGGGAAACCGCGTGACTGTTATCCGTGCCGCCGCGTTCATGGGAAACGGTGAGTGTATTTTTTTTGATATCTTTCGCAATAACGTACCACGGTCCGTCATTCGGACCCTTCTTTGTTACCGTAAATCCGTGCCTCTCGCCGAGCGTGTAGAGAAGCGCACCGTCATGCGTGCCAATCGCCTCGCCTGCTTCGTTCACGACTTCGCCGGGTTTTGCCTCAATGTAGTGAGTCAAAAACTCTTTCATTTCCACGTGTCCGAGAAAACACACACCCTGGCTGTCCTTTTTTGTCGCAACCGGAAGACCGAAGTCTTTTGCGAGAGCCCGCACCTCCGGTTTTGTGAGATTGCCTACAGGAAACATGACGTGTGCCAACACATCCTGGGGCAGCGTCCAGAGAAAATAACTTTGATCTTTATTTGCATCAACACCTGCCAGCAGTTTTGCCTCCGGCATGTGGTGCTTGGCGCTTGGCGCTTTCTGCTGAGTACGGGCGTAATGACCTGTCGCAATCATGTCCGCTCCTTTTTCCCGCGCATAGTCGAAAAACGCACCGAATTTGATATACCGGTTGCACATAACATCGGGGTTCGGCGTCCGTCCGGCTTTGTACTCTGCAATCATGTAATCGGCAACATCACGCTTGTACTCCGCTTCAAGATCGAGCGTTTCAAACGGAATACCGAGATGCGCGCACACGCGCATTGCGTCGTGCCGTTCAGAACGCCAGTCGCACGCCAAAAAATCCGGGTGCCACGTTTTGATGAAAACACCCGTCACTGTGTGCCCTGCCTCTTTGAGGAGCGCGGCGGAAACCGAACTATCCACACCCCCGCTCATGCCGACATATACATTGCTCATAGGCGGGAGCAGTATAGCAGACGTATTGACTTTTTTCAGTATGCGTAGCAGGATGGTATCCAGACAGCGGGACATATCCGAGCCCTGGTTCCCGCACGCGGCCTTCTGCTTTCTTCAGCCGCGCATCTCACCGGAGCTCGATAATACCCCTCAGTGGTACTCCCTCCACTGCTGGGGGGTCTTTTTTTAGGAACACAAAAGACAATTGTTTTGTATACTGGAACCATGGTTGCTATCGTCCAAAAAGAAAATCCCGTACTCCGCCAGACCGCAGGCACCGTCTCGGAAAAAGATTTTGGAACCAAAAAACTCCTTGAAATCATCGGGCGAATGAAACAGGCGCTCGCGTCACAGGAAGACGGTGTTGCGATTGCCGCTCCGCAAATCGGCCTGCCGCTGCGCATTTTTGTTGTGTCAGGAAAAATGTTTCAAAAGGACGAGACGCCGGCCCCCGACCGCGTCTTCATCAACCCGGAGATTACAAAAACGTCAAAAGATAAAGCGTGGATGGAAGAAGGGTGTCTCTCGGTACGGTGGCAGTACGGCGAAGTCTACCGCTACAAAAAAGCCACTGTCCGGGCGTATGACGAGCACGGCAACCTTTTCACGTTGGGCGGCAGCGGCATCCTCGCACAGATTTTTCAGCACGAGACAGACCACTTGAACGGCATCTTGTTTACTGATACTGCACGAAATGTCCATGACATTCCTCCAGAAGAACCCCATGACAACTAAGCCTTCCTTCGTTTTTTTCGGCACACCGGACATCGCAGTTGCCGCGCTTGACGCGCTCCTTGAAGCGGGGCTCATACCCGAACTCGTTGTTACCGCACCCGATGCACCGCAAGGACGGGGTCTCACGCTTACTCCGCCGCCGGTCAAACTATGGGCAGAAGCACATTCGATTCCCGTGATTCAGCCGCTGAAGCTTTCTGACAAAACATTCCTCGCAAAGCTTCGCGGGAAACCGTACGATGCGTTCGTGCTTGTCGCCTACGGAAAAATAATTCCCGAATCTGTTCTTGCTGTCCCCCGCATGGGTACTCTCAACATGCACCCGTCGCTTCTTCCGAACTATCGCGGCCCGTCCCCTATCGAATCACAGATTCTCGGAGAGAAGGACGCTGACGGTGTCGGCGTATCCGTCATGCTGCTTGACGCGGAGATGGATCACGGCCCTCTCCTCGCACAGCAAACGGCGGCGCTTCCGTCCTGGCCCATCGGCGCACGCGCGCTTCGCGAAACGCTCGCGCGCTTGGGCGGCACACTTCTTGCGAAGACCCTCCCCGAATACCTCGCCGGCAACATAAAACCGCACGAGCAAAATCACGCTCTGGCGACATACTGCAAAAAAATTCAAAAAAATGATGCGCACATTGACCTCTCCGGCGATGTAGAAAAAAATTACCGCATGATACTCGCCTATGAGGTGTGGCCGCGCGCGTACTTCACAAAAAACCGCAACGGAAAAGAAATACGCGTCATCATCACGAAAGCGACGCGCACAAATGACGCGCTCGTCATCGAGCGCGTCATCCCTGAAGGGAAAAAAGAAATGACGTACGAAGAATTTTTGGCAGGACTACACTAATTCCTACTCCTCATTCTCGGCCCGTCCGAGCATGCGCTTGAACAAACGCTGCCCGCGGCGCACCAGGCTTACTTTCTTATCCTTTCGGTCACGAATTTCATCCATAAGCTCGTCCTTCGCACGGTCGATAGACGCGTACAAATCAGCTTCTTCAATTTCAATACGGAATGAACCTTGTTTTGATACCAGATTTATCTCCGTGCGAAATACGTTTCCGGACTGGTGGTGTTTTGTCGTTTGCCCCACTTCGACATCCGCGTGTGCGGTTGTGTCACTCGCGGGAATAAGCTTATCAACGTGTGCTACTTTTTCCTCCACGTACGCACGAATCGCCGGGGTTAATTCAATCCCGGTTGCTTTTATAGTTATGTGTATCATGCCCCAAGTATACCAAAGAAACATCGGCCGCTTCAACGCACAACCGCTTGATACCTGTTACCGGGCTGACGGGGTGTTAATTTCCTTTTCTGCTTCAGTCGCAAGCTCAAGGAGTACGGCTATATCTGCAGGTCCCATGCTTCTTGGTTTTGTGTCCTTAATACAAAACACACCGACGGGAAGCCCGCTTTTCTTGTCGTAGAGAGAAACTCCGGCGTAAAAACGGATATGGGGAGCGCCGATAACCTGCGGATTATCCCTGAAACGTTCGTCTTTAAGCGTATCCTCAACAATAAATACCGTATCGGCAAGCATTGCATGCCCGCAGAATGAACTCGTGCGGGGCGCTTCTTTGATATCTAGTCCCTGGCAGGACTTGAACCACTCGCGATCCTTGTCGACAAGCGTAATTGTTGATATCGGTGCACCAAGTTTTTCTATCGCCGCTTTGGTGATGCGGTCAAATCGTTCTTCCGGTTCGGTGTCGAGCAGTGCGAGACCGTGGACGGCTTCGAGGCGTGCATCTTCCTGTGGGTGAAGGGGTGCTGGTTGCATGAGTTCGAGTTATTTTGTATGCGCACTTTTTTGTTTGCTGTTCCCGTTTATTTTTTGGGTCATTGCAAAGAAATATTTGATTGTGCCGTCCCGGTCAAGAATCGGCGAAATGCGCAGAATCGCATCGTACAGTTCTCCGTCTTTCCGTTTGTTTGTAACGCGCACGACAACCGCTTTTTTCAAATCTTTTATCTCATGCCAGAGACGCACATAAAATTCTTTTGGCATCTGCGTGCCCCACAATGACGGCCGCTGCCCGATAATCTCGTCGAGGTCGAAGCCGGTGATATCAGCCGTTTTTTGATTGGCATACAAAATAACGCCCTCCGCATCGGTGAGGACGACCTGGTCGCCAAATTCTTCAAAAAGAGAGTTTAGTTTTCCACACCGCGTGCACTTTATTTCAAGTGACGCACTAAAAATGTCTCCCCTCGCAAGTAGTTTTCCGCACTCGAGACAACGATATTCACTGAACACTGGGCGTCCTTCTGTCGAAGACATAATCATCCCAGAGCCTCGAGGGCTTCTTTTTTGGGCTACGAATAATCATACCGATGGGTATAAAAAAATAAAGTCACTCTGTGAACAACTCCGGAAAAAACGGCGCAGGGACAACTAATCAAAAAAATCGAGGAGGTATTCGTCTATGACGCGCTGATCAACGTCGTAGAAATGCAGATCTTTTTTGTCTAGGTATCGTGCCAGATCACGGCTCACAAAGCGCCAATGCCACGGCTCAAACTGGTAGTATGCATTCCCTTCAGGATATGAGAGCACGAAGCCATACCGATATGCGTTTTTAAGCAGCCATGTATACGCGGGAGTATTCTGAAATCCGTCGAGGCCGCCGTTTATGCCGGTTGTCGTAAAGTCAACCGTTGTGCCAAGCTGGTGTTCTGAGTAACCCTGGTCAGCCGAAAAGGCATTCGCGCCTGAACCGTAGGTCACACTGTACCCTGTTTTGAGTGATGCCTGTGTGCCGAACGAACGGTATGCAGAGCGGACATACAACGTGACGCCGTCGTCCGCCGCGTCTTCAATCATGTCTTCGAGATAATTTCGAATGTCGCGGTGAATCTGCTGCGGAGTATTCTCGTCATAGAGATAGGCTTCATCGATATCAACAAGCTTTGAGGGTTCGTAGTGTTCGTTCAGGAAAAACACTTTCGAATATTTCTGCAGCAGCTCCTTGTCTATCTCGGCAAGTTTCTCCAAATCGCCGACAGTGCCCGTCAGATCTTCCACCTGCTCACCAAGTGCGCGAAGCCGTTCTTGCTCCGCTTGCAACGATTCAAGCAAATGCGCGCTCGTCAGTCGCTCGTTTTCAAGAGCACTTGTTGTCGATGCGAGTTCGCCTTCAGCCCACGTTACGTATGTGCGCAGTGTCGCATTCGCGTTATAGAGCCACCAGAAACCGAAGGCGCATACCGCAAGAAAAAAACCCGCAAACGTCGCTACTGTGTTTCGAGCCTTATTGTCCGTAAAAAACTGCTGCATGGATTCCGTAGTATAGCACGGCGGTTTTAGGAAGAAGCACCCGCCTTTCCACTTGTGTATCCCCCGCATACGGCACCAAAACAAAAAGAAAAACCCGCAACCACTTCGGGTTACGAGTCCTCAGAAACAGTTTCCTCAGTTGTTTCGGGCGGGGGCCAGGAAAGGAAGATCTTGATCTCGTCCGGCAAACACCCATTCCGCACCGGCTCGAAGACCATGACCATAGCAAGCCCTTTGACCGGAATTCTCTCCAAGAATTCAAAGAATTTCCTGTGCACGAGGAGAAATTTGCTCTCAGTAATTTCTCCGCCATTCGGAGCGTAATCAAGCCCCTTGTAGAGAGTGACACCGAGATCAAGTTCCAGCATTCCATGTGCGCGGGCACGGGAGAGTGCATACAGCACATTCTTTGCCCGGTCAAACAGCCGGTCTTCCTGATCCCTTTCGTACAGCAGACGCTCCTGCCTGTTTCGAAAACCACGCGTAGGCACAGAGAACCTCCCTCCACAGTATGAACCGTGTCTGGGAGCGATTATACCACATTTTTTGGAAAAAACAAATTACAGAACTCGAAGTGAAAGCGGGAGTGCATAAACGCCAAACCCGCGATTTGCCGCATTGCCGATGACGAAGAACGTGGAAGGTACAACTGCACCGAGCTGTGTCGCTCCGCTGTCAGAGAACATGGGATAGGTGAGGTTAAGCGTCCCCCACCCTCCTGTTTTTTGTTCAAGTACAACGGGTTCAGAATGTTTCCAGCTGCCGGGGTCATCGCTTATACGGAGCACCACCCGCGCCACATTGGAGTCCGGAATGTATTGCTCCTCGAGAGAAAGGTAATACGGTGTGCCGTCAACACGGGCGACACTAAACCATGTTCCTGAATACGTCGCGTCAAACAGACATGCCGGCTCTGCAACCGTACTGTCATAAAAATCACGGATTGATGCAATCGAATACCCGTTCGGACGAGCCGCCTGAGAGAATGTTCCGTCTGCTGCAAGCGTCAAGAATTTTGACGGCAGACCGTTGCCTTTGATACTTGCACGAGCTGCGGTAATACATCCCCATCCCCATGACGGACTGATGCTCGCGTATAGGTAGAAATATGAGTCATCCTTGAAAAGCGTCGGGTGGTACGGGCCGCCGCCGTTTTCCGCATACGAACGATGGTTCCAGAGCACCGGGCCAATATCGTGCGGCGTTTCGCCGTTGAGAAAATCATTCTTCTCCCACCAGACAATATTTGCGAACGAAGCAAACTGCGTCCAACAGTTCTGCCAGACACCATTTGCGTCATACCCGGCAACGCAATCCGAATCAACATCCTCTTTAACCGTGTTGAGATACGTCTCCGAGCCGCGGCGGATATTCTGGTTCTCACCGTGGACAACGCCGACGACTTTGTCTTTTGAAGAAACCGCCGCAAGAATGCCTCCGTACGAACGCCGCCACGGCGCTTCATCATCGGCGTCATTTTCGTATTGTGCCTCACCTGTCGCTGAAACCCCTGTCATGAGATCTTCCATAAGCACGGTGTCGCAGTCAGAAAAATAGATGCTCTGGTTGAGGTAGTTCGCCGTCGAACGACATACGTTTGAGAATGAGGTTGAGAGCAGGTACGAACGTTCATTGCCGTTCTTGAGGATAACGCGCGGAGGCAGTTCACTCGGATATCCGTATTGCCGGGCTTCGAGCATGTCGAGCGCCCCCTGCGAAACACATGCGACGACGACGCCGTCTTGAGTCAGCGCTGATTCTCCCGCGGAACAGCCGGCAGTGGTCGTTGTCGTTGTTGTCCCCGTCGACGGTGGTGTCGTCGTGCCTGCAGGCGGAGTTGTCGGGGGCGTTGTCGGAGGTGTTGTTGGAGGAGTCGTCGGGGGATCTTGATCAGTTGGCGGATCCTGGTCGGTTGCCGGAGGTGTTGTCGGCGGCAAAGTTACACCTGGTTTTGTTGTCCCCCAAATATCAATTGTCGGGCGCGAGAACGTCGTAACACTTTCCGTTGCAGGAACAACCATGACTGATGTTCTTGAAATCGTTGCCGTAGCCGAGGATGCATTTCGAAAACTGTTTTTGACAATCCGGACACCACGCTCAAGCGTTGAAAGAAAATCCTGCACAAAAGCAACCACTGCCGAAGTTTCCGCATCAGCAACGGCAGCACTCACGCGGATTGTCGGTCCGGCAAAAGAAACCGCCGGAATGCTTGCCAAAAAAATAAAAGCAACCGCGTACTGCGTTGCTGCCCTCATGAATCCTTTTTTCATAAAATAGTTACTGCTAGAAGCACGATGTATATACCCAAGGGTACACCCAAAAAAGAATGCGGCAAAGATTTTTATCCGACGAAGTGGGGTTTTTCGCGCGCCGATCGAAGATAGGCCCGCGCAAAGAGATAGAGACCGACAAAAAATATTACCGCATTGCCCATCTGTACTGCAGAAATCTCCACTGAGGTAATTGACGAGTAGAGCCAAAAATCACGCTTGTACGAAGCAAGTTGAACAAAGATGTAGAGGAAAGAAACGATGGTCGTCAGAACTCCCGCCAAAGAGAGGAAGAAAACCCCGAGACGCGGAATAATGAACCCCTCACACGGGTCATGCACCACTTGCCAGAGCGTATAGAGAAAAAGAATCTTGACAGGAATATAAAAGATAAGATGACTTGCCCAGACCGGCGTATAAGAAACATCGAAACCGGTGACAAAAAAACTGCATGCAAAGTAGGCCGCTGAGCATCCTAGCCACAGAAAAATAAACCGATAGTAACGTTTTTCCGGCTGCCGTTTTCTGAAGAAAAGCAAACCCTGCGTAAAAGCAAGAAACGCAATGAAATGAATGATGAGTGTTATAAAAAAGAAGGTGTATAAACCCTGCTGCTCCAAACCTTGCACGCCCCCATTCAAGAGAACATTTGGAAGTTTAAACCAGAAGAGGAGGCCAAGCCCATACGCCCAGTGCAATAAAAAAATGGGGCGCTCCGAGCTTCGTAGCCACTGCAATAAAAAAAATGCTCCGCCTGTGACGGACAAGGTTATTGCAAGGAGTGGAAAGAAAAAGTCGATGCTCGTCGCCAGCATAATTCAATCATGGGCGCTTCACGATAAAAGACAACCCCTGTTATCAACATAAAAAGATCAGGTACTTTGCCGGCTTCATGGGTCTTTCTGATTTTCAAAGCAAAACGCCGCCCGGGTTTCCCCAGACGGCGTGCGTAGTTCTGCATGGTCGCGTGACCAGCCCCATGCTCATCCCAGGAACGATTTGCCGTGATGGTCCGGTTCAAATCGTTTTGTCCCGGGAAACCGAGATTCACCTATCCTCCCGCAACACGTATCAGGTGCATTGGTCGGAATCGGATCGCCTTGTGGGCCTGCTCTCGGCTGTCGCAGGGAGTTTCCACCTCCATTTCTTTGCCGTAGGTTGTCGGATGCCCCCCTAGAAGGAGGAGCTGGCGAGGACGAAGGTCGCGGCCTGTCGCCGCGGGGTGATGAAGAGCTTCGCCAGGGCCGTCCTGATGCGGACGGGCTTGGCTCCCGTCGGCGCCCTCAGGCACCTGGAGCTGCGCCTTCCGCCCTTCTTCAGGTCGCAGGCCTCTGCGCAAAGCGCGTCGTAGTTCCGGTGACGCCGGCGTTCCTTCTCCCACCACCGTCGCTGCTTCTCCGCACGACGAGCCTTCTCCTGGAGCTTGTCCATCTCGTCCTCCTGGGCAATGAGGTCTTGAAACCTCGGTTCAGCTTCTGTTCCTATTATAGCACCCCCAACCTATTTGTCAAGTCCCCTCTCCAGAACAAGATAACTTGGTTTTTGCCAACTTATCTCAAAATCTCTAGCAATGCTTCGCGGAGCAGTGCCAACAGAAAAACACCCCCTTGGGGTGCTTTTCGTGCTGACTGCTCCGCGGGTAAATACGTTTTCCCGTGTTCACTTCGGTATAAATAAAAAAGCCCACAAGGGCTCTTTTATTTTTCCTCAGCTCCGCGGGTAGGATTCGAACCTACGACCAACTCCTTAACAGGGAGTCGCTCTACCACTGAGCTACCGCGGAATATTGTGTCGTGGACACATACCACTATTTCGAGGTGCTCATATCTGAGCTACTACGACAAGCGAGGATGAACGCGAAAGCCGTGCTTTCATGTTCTTCGAGCGCCGTCGGAGAAAGGCCGGCTCTCGCCGGACTTACCGCGGAATATTGTGGTGCATCCGAGCAAAATTATACACGGGGAGGTTTATAAAACAACCCTTAAAGAGACGCAAGACCTGACTACTTCCTCCTCTCTGCTACACTGTCCGCCAGAGAGGAGGTGAAACGACTTGGAGACCGAGTCACAAGAAAACATCGTCGTCGGAGACAAAACCACATTCGTCGGTCAGTTCTTCGAAGCGGTTGGGCATCACATTCTCGGCGGCGATTTGTCGCGTAACGAGAACGGAGATATCTGCCTCTGGCGAACCGAAACCGCAGTTGAGGTCAAGTCATCGGGCGTACAATCCTCGTACGGATTTCGCCTGAGCGTCGAGCAGATTGAGCATTACGAGCGTGTCAGCGTGTTCCCCTTCAGCCGTGCGTGGTACATGTTCTTTGCATATCGCAACCACTCACGAAAAAATGGGGGCGGTAAGCGTGCGAGCGAGCTCTCTCTGCATACGACTCCCGCGGCAATCAGAGCATACCTCGCAGACGCCATAGTGTGGTGTCTCCTTGTTGACCTCTCCATCATCACGCGCTGGAGAGAGACAAGGCCGCATTCCACAAAGAGCATTCTGGGACACCTCGGAGCCGAAACGGTGGACCTCAAGTGTCCGTACGTGCACGAATTTGTGAACGGCGGGCTCGCCGACGGACTCAAAGGGCTCAACCTTGATCCCGCGTCGTACGGCACGCTTTTCGGTAACGTGAAAGCCACTTTCCAACCTGATCTTTTCACAGAACATCTCGTGCACTTTCCCATGACGGCAGTCCTGCCGTCTTCAGAAATCCGTTCGGTTCAACGCATGCTGAGCCGGCGCGGATTTCGCCTCCGACAAGGAGTGCCCTGACCCGCCGCCTGTCCAGAGGACAGGGGGCGGTTTGTTTTTAAGCTTCCCGGCTCCCGGTTTTCACATCCCTCCCGCTATCCCCCGCGAATCCCCCCGCCTTCCCCAACTCCAAGTTTTGCCCCCTTGTGGCGCTGGTATACCATGTACCCGATGCCGGAGGAAAAACACAAACCATTGCGTACACCGCCGCAGGATATCGAGGCAGAAAAAGCGCTTCTCGGTTCTATTTTGCTTCGTCCCGATACTATTTTTGAAGTAGTTGATGTCGTTTCTGCCGACGCTTTCTACTCGCACAAACACCGCACCATCTGGGGCGCGATGTTTGATCTCTTCAAAAAAAGCGAGCCCATCGATCTCGTCTCGCTCTCATCACGCCTCAAGGAACTGAAAGAGCTCGAGCACGCGGGCGGCATGAGCTATCTCGCGTCGCTCGTCGATACCGTGCCGTCGTCAATGAACGCGAAACACTACGCGGAAATCGTCGCGCGCAAGTACACGATGCGCATGTTGATTGAGGCCGCGCATCACATCACCGAACTCGGCTACAGCGAGGAGCAGGAGCTCGACGAGCTCTTGGATTCCGCGGAAAAGAAAATTTACGAAATCACAAGCGCACCGGGAAATCAGAAATTCACGGCGCTCTCATACGTCCTCGGGGACGCCTTCGAGCGCCTCGACAAATTGCACAAATCGGGCGATGAATTGCGCGGCGTGCCGACCGGCTTCCCCGAACTTGATAACAAGATTGCGGGACTTCAAAAATCCGACCTTATCATTCTCGCCGCACGTCCCTCGATGGGTAAAACATCGCTCGCGCTTGATATCGCACGCAACACGTCAATCCGCCACGGCAAACATGTCGGCATCTTCTCGCTTGAAATGAGCGCGCAGCAGCTGGTTGACCGCATGCTCGCATCCGAAGCGCAGGTGGACGCATGGCGCCTCCGCACCGGAAAATT
>CAZSMD010000002.1:0-39935 GCA_964608145.1 uncultured Candidatus Saccharibacteria bacterium
GGAGTTTCAGCATAAACCGTTCCGAGGACTTCAAATCCTTCGGCGAGAAACTTGTCAGCGAGCGCCTTTCCGATTCCTTTTCCAATACCCGTAATAAGTGCCGTCTTCATAGCTCTAGGATACCATAGTTGATTTTTTTATTTTTTGTCTGCGGCGCCAATGAGCTCCTTCAGTTTTTCAACCTCATCGCGAATGATGGCGGCGGTCTCAAAGTCAAGCACTTTGACGGCTTCGTTCATCGCCTTTTCGCGCTCTTTGATGAGTCTCTTCGCGCCCTTCACCCCGCCCGCCATATCAAGCGAAACGAGTTCGGCAACTGTTTTGTCGTGTTCACGCATAAGCTGATCCGTAATGTCCGCAATCTTCTTTTGAATTGTCTTCGGCGTAATGCCGTGCTTTTTATTGAACGCCATCTGAATCTCGCGGCGGCGGTTTGTCTCCCCTATTGCACGATCAATGGACCCCGTGACTACATCCGCGTACAAAATCACCCGCCCTAACACGTTACGTGCTGCGCGTCCGATTGTCTGAATTAGAGACGTCTCACTTCGCAGAAATCCCTCTTTGTCCGCGTCCAAAATGCCGATAAGCTCGACTTCCGGCAAATCCAACCCTTCACGAAGCAAGTTCACACCGACAAGCACGTCAAACCCGCCGGCTGTCGGCCCCCTGCGAAATCGCGTCAAAATTTCAATACGTTCAATTGTTTTGATGTCGCTGTGAAGATACTCGGCTTTCATACCGCGCTCGCGGAGAAACTCCGCGAGATCTTCCGCCATGCGTTTCGTTAGCGTTGTTGCAATGACGCGGCTTCCTTTCTTGATGACTTGTTCCGCTTCATCAATAAAATCTTTTACTTGCCCTGTATACGCACCCTTAGGTGTAATGGGTCGAATCGCAACTTCCGGATCAATGAGGCCTGTGGGACGAATGATTTGCTCCACCACATGTGCGCCGCTCTCCTTCAATTCATAGTCACCCGGCGTCGCCGACGTATACACGATTGGCCCAACCCGCTGCATACATTCCTCGAAAGTGAGCGGCCGGTTGTCAATCGCCGACGGCAGCCGAAAACCGTGTTCCACAAGTGTTTTCTTTCGTGAACGATCGCCCGCCTGCATACCCGCGATTTGCGGCACCGTCACGTGCGACTCGTCAATAATCGTCAAAAAGTCAGGGCTTCCGTCTTTCTTTTTCGGAAAATAATCAAGAAGCGTGTATGGCGGTTCACCCGGCTTCCGTCCGTCAAAATGCCGCGAGTAGTTTTCAATACCTGCTACATAGCCGACTTCTTTGATAAGCGCCAGGTCGTACTGCGTGCGACGCTTGAGACGTTCTGCTTCCAAAATTTTTCCTTCCGCCTGCAGTTTCGGCAGATGTTCCTCAAGTTCCGCCTTGATGCTTGCAACCGCGTGCTTCACATCATCCTCGTTCGACACAAAGTGTTTCGCGGGGAAAATAAAAATCGTCTCAACTTCCTCGCGAATGACGCGTGATACAGGGTCAATAACCGCAATTGATCTTACGCTGTCACCGGTAAGGTCAAGCCGGTAGATTACTTTTTCGTTCACCGGCATGATTTCGAGCGAATTTCCGATGGCACGGAAATAACCCGGGGTAAGATCGCTGTTCGTGCGTTCAAAGTAAATTCGGATAAGCTCGCGGATAAGTTCCGCGCGCGGGCGCGTTTCGCCCGTCTCAATCTTTACGTGCACCTTTTCATACTCCGCAGGACTTCCCAAGCCGTAAATGCACGAGACCGACGCGACGACGATAACATCTTTGCGTGTGAGCAGCGCCTGCGTCGTCGCGTGGCGCAAGCGGTCAATTTCCTCGTTAATCTGCGCTTCTTTTTCAATGTACGTATCCGAGACAGGAACGTATGCCTCCGGCTGGTAGTAGTCGTAGTAGGAAACGAAATACTGCACCGAGTTGTGCGGAAAAAAATCTCGGTATTCCTGGACGAGCTGCGCCGCAAGCGTTTTGTTGTGGGCGATAACAAGAGCCGGCTTGCCGTACTTCGCAATCACATTAGCCGCAGTAAACGTCTTTCCGGAGCCAGTAACGCCGAGGAGCGTCTGGTGCCGGACACCCTTCAAAAGTCCCTCTGAGAGGGCTTCTATGGCCTTTGGCTGGTCTCCTGCAGGCTTGAACTCTGATTCCAATGTGAACGTCATAACGGGTTATTATAGCGTTTTTCGGCGGTACATGAGGTGGTAGAGCCACTCCCAGGCAACCCGGAATTTTAAGTCCCATCGCACAACCGAAAACACGTAGATAATATGCGCAAGGTGCCACGCAAGCAAACCGGAGAATTTGTATCCGAAAATCTCGGCAATACCATAATGCTTTCCTATCGGCACAAGGAACCCGCGCGCTTGTACTCTGAAGGAAGTTGGTTTTTTGCCCTGCAGCATCTTCAAAATGTTTTTTGCCGCATGACGACCCTGGCGAACGGCGAACTGCGCCTGCATACCGTATGAACCGCCCCCCTCTTTCGGAACATGCGCCGTGTCACCGACAACAAAAATGTGTTCCTTCCCTTCAAGATTCAGTGTCGGGGTCACAAAAATCCTTCCGCGGTCATCATGCGACACCGGCGGTTGTGAAGTCGTCTGCACCGGTGACCCCGAAACACCGCCGGTCCAAACTATTGTCCGGGACGGTATATATCCTTTGCTGGTTTTTATGCCCCTGTCCGTGATTTCGAGGATATCCGTGCTGGCGGACACCGCAACACACGGAAGCTGCGCAAGCCGCTCACTCGCTTTTGCACCAAGCCATGCATTTCCCCCAAGTGTTATTTCTTCCCCTTTGTTGATGAGAATAACACGCGCAAAATCACAGAGGTCGGGATACTTTTTCGCAAGCTCTTTTGAAAACAAGTCCGAGAGTTCTCCAACAAGCTCGACACCGGTCACACCGGCACCCACAGAGATAAAGGTGAGCTGCTCCTCTTTCTCCGCGCGGGTGTTTGCTTTTTTTGCCTTCTGAAACTGCTCAAGAATATGCGCCTTCAGTTTTTCGGCATCAGCGAGCGAACGCAGCTGAAACAAATGCTCTGCCCCGCCCGGAATGTTCGGCAGCGCCGGCGACGATCCCGTCGCCATAACGAGCCAGTCGAACGAAAACGTCAGACGTTCTCCTTTTGCGTCAACGGTTATGTACTTTTTGTCCGCATCAACGGCGACGACGCGTCCGCACAGAAGCTCTGTTTGCGGACATGCAATGTATTTCGAAAGCGGCCACGAAATGACGCTCCCCGGAATCGCGCATGTTGCAACTTCATGAATCAACGGAATGTGTACGAACAATGCATTGTCGGAAATCAGCAAAAGTTCATATGAGCCGTCGCGACACGCCGAAAGAGTGCGGTAGGCACTGACCCCGGCGAATCCCCCGCCGACGATAATGATTCTCTGTGGATAACTCTCCTCTCTACCTTTTGCCATAGGTATCATTATACCATAATTACGGCTTAAAATAAAGGTTAAATCAGAAAAATAAAATTTTTATCAAAAGTGTTCTTGGCGGGTTTTCAAAACATATAGTACAGTACCTTCCTATACCAGACGTAACCACACATATATGCGGGTTCTAGTTGTTGAGGATGATATGAGCATCGGCAACTTCTTGAGATCCACCTTGGAACAAGAGCATTTTGCGGTTGACCTTGCAACCGACGGCGAGCGCGGGGCATATCTCGGAAAGACAAACGACTACGACCTCATTGTGCTCGACAACGTCACGCCGAAAAAACACGGGCTCTCCGTGTGTAAAGACATCAGAGCGTCCGGCAAACAAACGCCCATCCTCTCGCTCTCGGTACAGTCGGACTTGGCGACGAAGGTGGCGCTCCTCAATGCGGGGGCTGACGACTACCTCACAAAACCATTCTCTGCTCACGAACTCCTGGCGCGCATACGCGCCATTTTACGTCGCCCGAACGCAATCCTCGGAGAAGTACTGACGCTTGACGATCTTGTTCTCGACACGCGCAAGCATACCGTGACGCGTGACGGGATGCCGATTACCCTCACGCGAAAGGAATTCATGCTGCTTGCATATTTGGTCAGAAATCAGAACGTGGCAATCCCACGTTCTGAACTTTTAGAGCATGTATGGGACCTTGCAATTGACCCGTTTTCAAACACCATTGAGTCGCACATCTTTACGCTTCGAAAGAAAATCGATCGTAAAGGAAAGAAAAAACTTATTCACACGGTCTCCGGTACAGGGTACAAGGCGGCCGTTTTTGTTCCGTCCGGCATATGAAATACATTTCCTCGCATCACGCGTGTATACCCGCGAAAAAAGCACCGAAAATGCGTACAGGGCTTCGCGAGCAAGCGCTAGCCGATATTGCTCACAGCTTACAGACCCCGCTTGCCATACTCAAAAGCGAGCTTTTCTTCCTGAAGCAGGAACACCCGGGAAACGGCCGCGCGCTCATGTGCGACAGGCTCATTGACACTGTTTCGCAGAGCGTCAACGCATTCCTGCATATTTCCACACTGGAGCACGCGCTCCGAGACGAGCCGCCTGCAGACACACGCCTAGATACTGTCATTACCGATGTGTGCACCCACATGAGTCCCCTGGCGGACATTCACGGCATAACCATCATCCGAGAAATCAGCCAGCCGGTGCACGTCATAGGTGTACGGAACAAACTCTACGAACTCGCCATGAACATCATGAGCAACAGCATAAAATACATGGGGTTCGGCAAAAAACGGGAAATTCGGGTCACACTCTCGCACACTTCCCGCGTTGCGCGCCTTTCAATTGCCGATACGGGCCTGGGAATTCCTTCTTCTGATATTCCCCACCTCTATACTTCCCTTTTTAGAGGCACCAACGGCGCGAAAAACCGGAGCATCCAGGGAAGCGGGCTCGGTCTTGCTATCGTTAAAAAAATTGTTGATGCACATCACGGGAGCATACAGACAAAAAGCGCCCCGGGAAGAGGCACTGAAACCGTCATCCGCATTCCGCTTGCACACAAACATTAACGCCGCGTATCACTGACAATCATGCCGTCTTCGAGGTGGATGATGCGGTCTGCGTATGCGGCATACTCGGGTTCGTGGGTCACCATGATGATTGTCTGCTCTTTTTTCTGATGCAGTTCATTCATCACATTCATGACGTCCTGGCCCGATACACTGTCGAGGTTAGCGGTCGGCTCATCGGCAAACAGAATATCCGGTTCATGCGCAATCGCGCGCGCAATTGAAACGCGCTGCTGTTCTCCGCCGGAAAGCTGGCTCGGGCGGTTATCGTGTCTGTGTGCGAGCCCGACTGAGTCAAGCGCCGCAAACGAGCGCTCCGTTGCTTCGTGTTTTGAAAGCCCCAGCATCATCATGGGAATAAGCACGTTTTCCGCAGCAGAAAGCTCGGGAATAAGCGCATAGTCCTGAAAGATATACCCCAGGTGTCTAAGGCGGAAATCCGTCCGTTCCCGTTCTGAAAACTCCTCGGTATTAATGCCGTCAACAATAATCTCCCCGCCCGTCGGTTTGTCGAGAAGGCTCATTTGGTACAAGAGTGTAGATTTTCCCGCACCGGATTTACCCATGATGGCGACGAACTCACCTTTTTCAATGCGCACATCAATGCCACGAAGCACTTTCGTGATAACTTCGCCGTTGCCGAAATTTTTTATGAGTTGTTTTACTTCAATCATACGGATTTCTTATCTGCCGAGAATTGAATCAAGCGTATTTCGTTTAATAATCATCCACGCGGGAATATAACCGGCGATAAGGGTCGAAACCACGAGGATGATGAGTTTGGTGATTGTGCTCCCGAGCGGAGCTACAAGAATACCGTCGGAGAACGGAAAATCAATCGGGTGCGAATTAAAGAAGGGCACCATGAGGCCGTAGATAATAACAAGCGCAAAACCGGAACCGACGAGCGCATAGAGAAGCGACTGAAAGACGTAGGAAAGCTCGATGGCACCTGCGCGCACGCCGATACCTTTAAGAATACCTATGTACTTTCTCCGCGTAATGGCATTGACGAAAATAACGATAAAGATGGTGATCGAAGACACCATGAGCCCGACGGAGCTGATGCCGTTTCCGAGCATCGCAAACGTCGCAATCATGTCAATGAGAAACTGGGGCAATCCTTCGCGCGAAAGCCGCACGACTGCAGTATCGCCGATGCCGCTGTCTAGAAGCGACTGCTTGACCGCCGGCGCCTGCGCAATGTCATCAACTCGGATAGCCACCTCATTCACGTTCAAGTCGGTCCTGCCGGCAAGACGGATAAATTCCTTCTCGGGAAGAAAAGCGCGCATCGAGACCTGGTCTACTTTCGTTTTGACGATTCCCTTGACGATGTACTCCTTCGTCGCCTCGCCGACGGTTACCCGGATGCGTGATCCGATTTGTACATTCGAGAGTGTGGGAAAACCGTATTCGTCCCCCTGCCCCAACGGCGAATACTGCTCGAGGTTCATCGAGCCGAGCATGATGTAATTTGAATCGTCAGAGGTGAGATATTCCCCCTCGATTACCTTATCTGAAAGATTGGTCACCGCGTCTTCGATTTCCGGGTTTATTCCGGCCAATGTCGTCCCCACGGTGTCCCTGAGAGCCTGCGGGTCACGTCGCTCGCGGTAATTTGCCTCGAGCCGCACGCTTTGCGTAAAACGCGCACTGTAGCCCTTGATGCCGGGAAGCGTGTCGAGTGCGGCAATAATGCTTCTGCTTTGATCAATGCTGTCTTTACCGACTTTTGTGGAAAGAAAAATATCGCCCGTGTACTGGTCGCTGTAGGCTTTCACCGAACCTTCGATAAGTCCCACCAAAATACCGGAAACCGCCACAAGGTTGAGGAACGTGAGCATCATGATAAAAATGATGAGGCCCGTCGTCCACACGCTTGCGTGGCGTATTTGCCGGACTCCAAGCAGGAGGCCGACGCGTAATGTTTCCTTCCACATCTTCATAGTTTATGAGGCGATGAGCACCTGGTCCCCCGAAGAGAGGCCCGCGCGCACCTCAAACATCGCGTCTGAACCGCGAAGACCGAGCACGAGTTCTTTTTCTACCGGGTCACTTCCGTCGCTCTGCTGAACAAGGACAAACGGCGTACCGTCTTCCCGATACTTGATTGCCCGCGCAGGAACAGCGAGCACGTCCTTCCGCTCTTCGGTAACAATACGCGCCTCGGCAGTCATACCCGAAGCAATGCGTTCATCGGTTGTGTCAAAAGCAATGCGCGCTTCATACACGGCAACATTATCCACCAGTGTCTCTGCCCTGTTGACGGACACGACGGTTCCTCCAAACACCACGTTCTCGCCAAACGCATCAAGTGTTATCGTTGCTTTGTTGCCGACACGAACCTTAACGCTGTCTACCTCAGGAAGATCTATTTCAACTCCAAACCCTCCCTGAGAAATAAGTGATATCGCCGGTGAACCTGTAGACACGGACTCCCCCGGGTCTATCGAAACAGATGTAACAATGCCGTCAAACGGCGCAATGAGCGTGCGTTCGCTTATCTGTGCCTGAATACGTGCAACGCTTGCCTCTGCCTGTGCAAGCTGCGCTTCTGCTATTGATGAGCCTGCCTCCTGAGCACGAATATCGGCTTCTGCCTCTTCAACTGCCCGGTTTCGTTCATCAACCGCAGAAAGATAGGCGCTGTAGTTTACAGCATATGAAGCCCCTTCCTCGTTAGGAAGAACCACAAGCCAGGTTGTGTCTTCATATGAAGAAATGTCGTCCGGGAAGGAAACGGAGAGCCCTCGTGTTCCAATTGGCGTTGTCCCCGTCTTGCTGATAGCCACCGGTTCCGGCTGCTCAAGACCAAAAACAGCGAGGAACTGCTTTGACTGCTGCGCCGAACCGATAACACGAAGCTTGTACACGCCCTCTCCTCCGGAATAGCGCCCTGTAATGACCGGCGGTGTCTGTGTGTAGGTGGAGCTCTGCGGTTCCGCAATGAGATCATCAGAAAGCAGTTCACTCAATGCGTTCGCAACGAGCGTATCTTGCTTTTGACGTATGGTGTCAAGATTTGTGGTTGTATTGGCAAGCTCCGCGCGCCTGATGAGCACGTCTGCTTGTGCCGACTGCAAATCCGCGAGCAGTGTCCCGAGCGACAGTTGTGCCAGCACAGTCCCTTGTGTCACGGCGTCGCCCTCTTTCACAAACACACTTCGAACCGCACCAGATGCTTCAAAGCCGAGGTCAGAAACGATATCCGCCTGCACAGAGCCCGCAAGAATCACCTCATCAACGATGTTACGCCGTTCGACAGAAAAGATTTCATGCTCGCCGTTACCGTTTTTGAATGCGGCAAAACCGCCGACAACCAGAATAACAATGGCTCCCGCGGCACCATAAAGCACCTTTTTATTTTGTAAGAGTTTCTGCATAGTGACTTAGTATAGCACAGAAAATGACACCCTGCACCGTTTTTTTGTGAAGCGGCGGCGCGCACAAAACTATTACCGCTGAAGCAGGTTGGGAAACAGCTTTGAAAAGAGCGTCGTGCTGCTTCCCGAAATGTTAAAGATGAGAGCAAGCGTAAACAGGAGTAATGAAAGCTTTGTGTCAAAAAAACTGATAAGAATGGCGAGCGCAGCCGTGTATACCGGAACCAGGATGCGGAGTGTCATGTGTTGCAGCTGTACGGGAGTTGTTTCCGCATTTCGTATTGTCGGAGAAGCGATGATGTACCCCCGCATCCAGTACAGCAGAAGACCGATGACGATGACATTGAGACCGTACAGCGCAATCGCCGCCTGTGTTTCAAAGTACCGGCCGACCAAAAGCGTCGTAAACGGAACAAGACCGACAAAAAGGAAGAAGAAGGCGTTGATGGTCGTCAGTTTGCTGTCTATGTTTTGCGCGAGAACCGACGCAATGGAGTGGTGCCCGCGCCAATACGTAAAGAGGAGCAGAAAACTCAGCACATACGCGAGTATAGACGGCACTGCGCTCTCAAGAGCCACGATGAGCGAGCCGTTCGAAGCCAAACCGTTGAGCACCGGAATATGCAAATCGAGCACCAAAAGCGTCATGACGATGGCAAAAATGCCGTCTGCCAGAGAGTCCAAACGAGCCTGTTTCATGCATCCAGTATACCCCGTTTAAGACATTCTTCTATCCACAGCCGCCCTTCCTGTTTTCTTTCGCCCAGGGTGGGCTATACTACAGGATATGGACAGTACGGCAGTGCGCCACAAATTACTCTTCGTCGACGACGATCTCTTTTTTCTTGACCTCTACAGCAGAAAAGCACAGCAGTACGACCTTGAGATGAAAACGGCCAATGGCGCCGAGGAGGCCTTCAAAAAACTCGATGAGGGGTTCGTCCCCGATCTCTTTGTTGTTGACTTGGACATGCCGAACATCAGCGGCTTTGAGTTCATCGAAGAACTCAAAAAGCGCGGCATTACCGACAAAGCGTACATCGTTATTCTGACAAATAAGAACGACCCGTACTTCATCCAGAAATCAAAAGAATACAATGTCGACCGCTACATCATCAAAGCAACACGCGTGCCTTCAGAGGTCATGGAGGAACTTGTCGACCTGCTCAAAGCAGGGAGCAAAACTCCCGCACAATAATTCTTTCCATTTGTGTATTTAAAAAACCGGCTATGCAGCCGGTTTTTTTTCTTCAACAGACGCCGCCGGCAGTTCCACAGAGAACACACTTCCCTTCCCCGGGCCTTCTGATTCTGCCCAAATACGCCCTTTGTGCGCATCGACGATTTTTTTCGCGATATAGAGTCCGTATCCTGTACTGTGGATGTTCACCTTTCGTGAATCTTTGCCGTGACCGCCTTCCTTAAAGAGCACCTCTTTGTCTTCGTCGTTTATGCCGATACCGGTGTCTTTGATTTGTAACGTATACACACCGGAATCATTCTTTGACAAGGACACATCAACGGAGCCTTTTGGCGTGTAATTGAGAGCATTGTTGATAAGGTTGCGGAGCACGTGGGTTTCAAGCTGCACTTTGTCCGCAGTAATCATGTATGCGCCGTCCGCGATATGTGTCGCAATTGAAAGACCTTTTGCCTCTGCATCTTTTCTCGCCTCTTCGACAAGACGTATGACGGTTTCCTTGAGGTCAAATGGAGCGGGGTTAAGCACCAGCTCGTGTCCTGATTCAAGAATTGTCGTGATGGAATCAATAAGCGTGTGCGTATCGGCAAAAGACTGCTTGAGAAACGGTTTTGCGTCGTCCGGAACAACACCCAAATCACCTTCGATGAGCGCGTTGAACATGTCCTTGTTTTTCCCGAGAACCGCCTTAACATCATGGCTCAAGATACTGTTGACGTTCTTCAGCCGTCGGGCAAGATCCTCGATTTCCTCTCGCTGGCGAACCTCTTTTTTGACGCTACGGACGAGGAGAATACCGCCGATGACTGAGATGAAGAACGTGGCGCCGTTAAGAACGCGGTTTCCAGACGATGCGATGAAGAAAAATTGTGACCCGATAAGAATGGAGAGGGAGACCGAGAGCGCCTGCGTTGCGATAAGGCGGATATCGAATGCTTTGTAACGGATAATCAAGTACGAGAGAAAGGCAATAAAAATAGGCATTCCAAACAGCCCCCACTGCGGAATACGCCAGTCATTAGTAATCGTACCAATGATGTTTCCGAAAGAGAGCGTCAGGAGAAAAAGCAGGATACCCACGGTCACAAGAATTATTTGATGACGAAGCGTAGGATTATTTTTTACCTTTCGAAAACGCTCCATGGTAAATATCACTATCCAAAGGGTGTAGATGACTTCAATAAGGTAGCCAAATTGGGTTAATGGTCCCTCAATCGCTTCACGGTCGCAACTAATTAGGTTGTAACCGAGCAGCGCAAGATCTGTATGTGCAAGCAAGAGTGTCGGAATTAGTAAAAGTCCGATGACAATCTTGTTTTGAAGCGTTGTGTCCTCTCCGGTGATAAAAACCTGTATAAAATACAAACCCGCCGCATAAATAACGGGCTCAATGATGACCATCAACGACCAGAAAAAAATTGTCAGGTGGGGTTTGTCGGTCGCCCACAGAATGAGATCAAAAAAGACCCACGCGGAAAAAAGGCTCGTAATAAAGAAAAGTATTCTTGTAGGCAGTAATCGCGGGTTTTTATAAAGCACAAAAAAGCCGATTGTAAGGGAGAGGATGAGCGGTACGATGTGGGAGTAGTAGATAAAAGGATCGAAGACATTCTCGGAAACAACCAGAAAATCCGTGGTATCCCACGCGCAGGCTGCCATGAGGTTTTGAACCACACTACTGTACATACGAAGAGGTTGGTTCTGTGACCCTTTTAACTAAGTCTGTGTAGGCGGGAATATCATCCTCCGAAATAAAAATACTGAACCTGCCAAGGACAATCGTGTCATAGTAGGTAAAGAGGATAGACGCCAGTATAAACAGGAAGAAAACTACAAAGAAAATTTTTGACTCTTTTTTCATCTTTTCCCTTTCATTTTATTGTATCGCAGATACACCTTTTGAAAATAGGTAGGAATAAAGGGAAGATATCTCTTAAAGACAGCTCTCGGCAAAGTCTGAATCGATTGAACTTTTTTGCGACAGTTTGATTCCCCACAGCGACAGCTTAGCGTCCAAAACCTGTCTTCCTCCGTTGTCGAGTAATCGAATACAATTTCTTCACCCTTAGAAATTTTTTTCATTGCCTTTAGCGTCACTGAACCACGTATCCCCGCGTTAGGATTACAGGAGTGATTAAGAAATGAAGCGGGTGAAACCGGGTCAATCCAGTGATGTCGCTTAATGCCGACCCAGTGGGGACCTATCTTTGAATCTTTTTGTGAATGAATAACTAGCCGAACAGGTTTCCCCTTTATTAAGAAAATTGTTTCTCCTTTTTTAATGTCTCGTGCAGCGTGTACGCCTCTCCCGTGTACTCGACTATTAGTTATGTAGACCTTCTGCATACAGATTTTAAAGATTTTTTTTCTTTCTAAAAAGAAGTGCGAGAACAACACCGTCAATCACCGCTGCATAGACCGGATACACGGCAATAGCAAAAATCCATTTTTCCACCGCAAAAAGATTGAGGAAATTGCCAATTCCCGTGAGTGACCACGCAAGACGGTCTTCTTCCTGCGGGTTATAGTATGTCTTGAAGACAGTTGGAATAACTGCAAGAAAATCTATTGAAAGGCTTGCAACCAAAGCAACGAGAGCAGAACCGGAAATTCCCCAGAGAACAAGGCTTACCAATGAGCCGATGATTGCAAATTTATCAATCGGGGTCCAACCCCCGACACCGTATTTTATTGAAAGTATGGCAATTGCGAGAGGACCTATCACTTCACCAAGCGGTACCCATATTGTATCTTCGGCACCGGACAAGAAGTAACTAAAGCCAATAATGATGCCCAGTGCAGACCAAATCCACCATGTAGTCCGGCTTGGCTTCGTAAAACCACGGACTATGGCGATGATGTAGATGATGTAGGCTAAGAAAGCAACTATTCCAGCCAAGACTCCGAGAATGGCGTGTATGTCAGGCATGATTGTTCCGATTGGCTATCAACATTAAAAGTATAACACGCATTCGGACCTTCGGACGATTTTGTGCGGGTACCGGGAATCGAACCCGGGTCTCAACCTTGGGAAGGTCGCATTCTGCCACTAAACCATACCCGCAAGAGAGGAACAGACTGGGCGAACGTGTTCGTTCGGACTTGTTCCGAACGCCGCGGCTATATGCCTACATATACCCGCAAGAGAAGAGCAGACCGGACGTGGTTGCTACCGAACAAAAAACTCTTTTATCTTATCCCAAAAACCTTCTCCCCTTTCCTCCTCTTCCTCGTGAGTATCTTCGTCATCGACGAGAACCACGATTTCTTCTCCCTCTTTGGCAACGCCATACCGGTCCCGAACCGCCTCCTCAAAACCCGCCTCAGTTTTCAAACTCTCGATGTCAGCCGAGAGGGCAAGCGCGCGCAGAGAGAGTTCGCCATGAGAGGCCTTCGCCTGTTCAAGCATTTCCCGGGAAAGCCGTTCTTTCTCGTAAATACCCCACGTCTTATACCCGACAAAAAGAACAATCACAGCGAGGACGCCGATGGTTAGCCGGGAGTAGAGAAACCTGCGAACCCGTTGTTTATAACGAAAATCCTCCATGCGTTCCTAGTATATCCCAGCAAGCGGCTCTGTGGTACACTGCTTTGTATCTATGCTGTTCAACAAGAAAACACAGAAGGCAGCCAAGGTGATTTGGGTCGTTATCTGCGTCCTCGTCATCATCAGCATGGTCCTTCTCTACATGCCGTCACTGCGCTAGCGCTTGACCATCTCCATAAAGACCTCGTGCGGAATGTTTACCTTCCCCCGTTCGAGCATCTTTTTCTTTCCCTTTTTCTGCTTCTCGAGCAGTTTCATTTTTCGCGTAATATCGCCGCCATAGAGGTACCCCGTCACATCCTTGCGAAGCGCCTTGAGGCTATCGGATGCAATAATCCGTCCTTTTGCGCGCGCTTGGATCTTAGTAACAAAGAGCTGGCGCGGGAGAATACTGTGAAGTTTTTCAACCGCCTTGCGCGCTTCTTCTTCGAGCACGCGGGCCGAGACAACGCGGGAAAACGCCGGGACCATCTCATCTGCAACAAGCAAATCAAGGCGGACCACATCCGCATCGCGGAACGCCCCGAGTTCGTATGACATAGAAGCATACCCGGCCGAGACGCTCTTCACCGCGTCAAAAAAACCGCGCATGAGTTCACGTAACGGCATTGTGAGCGAAATTGACATGCGCCCGTCACCGAATGTTTTGGAATCTTCTATAGTCGCTTCGTGTTCATAGAGAAGCTGCATAAGCGGGCTCACATAGTCAGGCGGAGTCAGCAGGTGCACCGATACCCACGGTTCACGAACACGAACGACGCTCCCATCATCAGGAAACATGGACGGCGAGTAAATCATTTCTGTCTTTCCGTTTTTGTAGGTAACCTCGTATGTAATCGACGGCGTAGTCACAATAAGCGCGAGGTTCGACTCACGCTTCAGCCGTTCCGTGACAATCTCAAGGTGCAGCATGCCGAGAAAACCGCAGCGAAATCCCCTACCAAGAGTTCCTGAGGATTCTTCCTCATAGGACAGGGACGAGTCGGAAAGCCGCAGGCGGTCAAGCGCCTGGCGCACAAAAAGGAAATCGTCCTGGCTTTCAGGAAACACACTCGCCCACACAACCGGTTGCGGCTGGCGGTATCCGGGAAGTTCCGCCGCCTTGTCACGGGCATACGTCACCGTATCACCGACAGAGGCAATACCGGGTTTTTTGATGCCGGTAACGATATAGCCGATCTCCCCCGCCCCGAGAGATTCAGCAGGCCGTTCATCAGGGTTAAAAATTCCAATCTCTCCGGAAATAAACTCCTCGCCCGCAGCAAGAAAGACGAGGCGTTCGCGCGGCGTAAGGCGGCCGCTCATGACACGTGTGTGGATGATAATTCCGCGGTGGTTTGAGTAGGTAAAATCAAACACCAGCGCCTGCAATTTATCGTTATGCACGTCGGCCGGCGGCGGAACGCGCTCAATAACAGCCGCAAGCAAATCGAGAACCCCCTCGCCTGTCTTTCCGGAGACACGGAGCACGTCCTCGGGGCTGCAGTTAATGATTTCGGTAATTTCCTCAATAGCGTCGTCGACGCGCGCAAGCGGAGAATCTATTTTTGAGACAACGGGAATAATCGTAAGGCCCTGCTCTTCGGCCATCGCAAGCGTTGTGAGCGTCTGAGCCTGAACCCCCTGTGTTGCGTCAACAAGCAAGATTGCGCCCTCTACAGCCTTCAGAGCCCGAGATACCTCGTATGAGAAATCAATATGACCGGGCGTATCGATAAGGTTAAGCGAGTACGGACTTCCCTGGTGGGAAAAACGCATCGTGACCGGCGCCATTTTGATAGTAATACCGCGCTCACGTTCGAGGTCCATAGAATCGAGCACCTGTTCCTTCATTTTCCGTTTTTCAATCGTTCCGGTGAGCTCAAGCATTCTGTCGGCAAGCGTGGACTTGCCGTGGTCTATATGTGCAATAATGCTGAAATTTCGTATATGTCGTGCATCCATACGTTTCACCATCCTACCAGAGAAAAAGTCGCGGAGCGACTTTTTCAAATCCCAAACCCCAATGTTCAACGTCCAAGAAAATTTGAATATTTGGCTTTGGTCATTGTCCGTTTCGGGCTCACAGTTCTTCCGTCTCGGGGACAATCGCCTGAGTTTTCCAGAACTTTGTGCGCAGAGATTCCGCGATTTCTCTGATTTCCAGATTGCCGAGAAGAAACAGCACTCCTGCTGCCGTTAGGATACCTCCGAGCCCTGCGATAAGTCCCTGACTGAATACGCGCGAGAAGGTCTCAAGACCGACAACGGGGTCAAAGACACGAAGCAAGAGGTACGCAGCAAACGCTGCGATGACCGAGGCCGAGAAACTTTGCCAAAGCGTCTTAAGAACAACCGCGGGAACATGGCCGCCAAAGTCACGGCGGAAGAAAAGCCAGAATGCAAATGCGTTTACAATCATGCCGAGCGAATATGCAAGGGGCAGCATGAGCACGGCGGTACCCGGGACGTCCTCTACGCGGAGGAGCGACTCGACAAAAAAACGAAACGGTTCTGAAGCTGCAAAGAGTTTTGTTCCGGCAAAGGCAAAAAGAACGATAAGGAGCGAAGAAGCGATGTTAATAAGGAGCGGACGCGTTGTTTTCCCTGAGGCGTAATACCCGCGGACAAACAGAAGCATGAGACTGTGTGCAACAAGCGAGACAATAAAGAGTGCAAGTGCGGCAGCGGTAAGACGTGTGTCCGACCAGTCAAACGCACCGGCACCAAGCAAGGTGCGGACAATGTGTGCGCGAAGCACGATAACGAGCGTAATAACAGGAAACGACCAGAACAGCACGTGGCGCACAGCGGTCAGCATGTGGCTCAGAAACGCCTCCCGATCACCATTTGAAAAAAGACTTGCAAGCGTCGGAAATGCCGCGACTGAATACGAAACACCGATGATGGAAAGCGGAGCGAGTTGCAGGTTTGACGCAAAATTGAAAACCGTAATCGAGCCCTCCGGCATGAGTGAGGCAAAACCGACAAGCGCCAGGAGTGCCGCCTGGTTGAGTGCAAGCGTCACCGTACGCGGAACAGACACGGCGACCAAAGAACGGATTTCGCTCCAATCGAACAAAAACCGTACACGCGGCATGAGCTGCTCATGCACTACCGCGGGAACCTGCACACCGACGTGAAGCAGTGAGCCGAGAATCACACCAAGGACAATACCCGGCATGCCGAGCACCGGATAGAAAAAGACAACACCGATGATGATGCCGAGGTTGTATACGACCGGCGAAAGTGCATAGACGGAAAAACGTTGTGTCAGCTGGGTTACGCTTGCAAGGATGTTAGAAAAACCGAGCAAAAGCGGAGAAAACAGGAGTATGCGGGTCAAAAAAACAAGTGTCTCGTGGGCTTCCCCGGAAAATCCGGGATACAAGAGCTGCGAGAGCCACGGGATACAGAACCAGAGAACGGCGACGACAACACACATGAACAGCGTAAATAACGTCGCGACACTGGAAAGAAAATCGCGCGCGGATGTCGTGTCCTCTCCGTTGAGTTTTCTCGACAAAAACGGTATCAGCACAAACAGGGAAACCAACGAGGCAACACCGGCAAAAACGAGGTCAGGAATACGGAAGGCGGCGTAGTAGATATCAAGCTCGGCTCCCGCACCAAAGAACGACGCCAGCATGCGGTCACGAAAAAGCCCCAGAATCTGGGAAAGGAGGGCAAAAACGGCGATGATGTACGCCGCCTCATGCAACCCGGTTACCTTATCTTTCAGGAATGAAATAATTCGCCGTACCATACCAACCCACCCATAATAGCAAGGTGTTTCGCCTTTGCTACTTGCAAAAACCTTGACTTACTATATAATACATGGTGCTTGTATCAGGCAGTTGCGCCAGTTCTTTCACAAGATATTGGTGAGGAAAGTCCGAACATGCCTCTCGCCTTGCGAGAGAGGACGGTAGTGGGTAACACCCATCGCACGCAAGTGTAGAGGTGCGAACAGAGACGTGCGGATGCGAAAGCAAACGCATATCCAGTTTCTGGATAAGCTCCCGCGGTAACACGGGAGGTGAAACGGCAAAATCCTTACCCGCATGCAAGACCGTATTCCGGTGCTTCGCACTGGTCTGAGTCGCTTGACCGCGTGGGTAATCACGCGGCTAGATAAATAACTGCCGTCTGTCTCATACACGGAGACAGATACAGAATTCGGCTTACCGATACAAGTCGTAATCACAAAAACCCCGTTCAACCGGGGTTTTTGTGCGCATGAGTAACCAAACGGTTACCACTCAAGCTGTCCTCCTGTCTTATACTCAGAAACGCGCGTTTCAAAGAAATTTTTTTCCTTGCGCGCATCCATAATTTCACTCATCCAAGGAAACGGGTTTTTTGTGTTGTATTGCACAGGGAGACCGATGCGCTCGAGGCGGCGGTCAGCGATATGTTCAAGATATTCTTCGATACTTCCGGGCGTCAGTCCCATGATGCCTTTCGGCAAGGCCTCGCGTGCGTACTGTTTTTCAAGATCAACCGCACGTTTAATCTTAGTGACAAGGTCATTCTTGAATTCTTCCGTCCAGATTTCAGGGTTTTCCTCAACGATAGTGTTGATAAGATCCGAACCAAACGCGAGATGCACCGTTTCGTCACGTAGAATGAACTGGAACTGTTCCCCTACCCCGACCATTTTATTTTGGCGAAGCAGGGATAGCATCATTGCGAAACCGGCATAAAAGAAAATGCCTTCCATGATGACGTAATAGCCGACGAGGTCGTGTACAAAACGCTGAATATTTTCCTTTCCTTCCGTCACGAATCCCGTGTCAAAAACAGACTTTGTAAACTCAATGACGAAGTCGTCTTTTTCCTTAATCGACGGAATGGTGAGATACATGTTGTAAATCTCTTCAGGGTCAAGGCCGAGCGTGTCACAACAGTAGATGAAGGTATCCGTGTGCACCGCTTCTTCATACGCCTGGCGTAAAAGATACTGGCGGCACTCCGGATTGGTAATGTGCCGGTAAATTGCGAGCACAATATTGTTCGCAGTAAGCGACTCCGCCGTCGAGAAAAAACCGAGGTTATACGTAATCATGCGGCGCTCATCTTCAGTCAGCGCCCCCGGCCCTTGCTTCTTCCACAATTCGACATCGAGTTGCATGGATACTTCCTCGGGCACCCAGTTGTTCGCGACACCGTTCTTGTAATGCTGGCGCGCCCAGGGGTACTTGAGCGGAAGAATTTTGTTCGGGTCTACGTTCGATGCATTGAGAATTTGTTTTTTTGACATAGGTACAACGATTATTGGCACGACTCACATGTGGGATCATCAATTTTACACAGTTTGAGGGGCGATGTCTTCTGTGTAACTGCCGGTTCCTGCACAAGTATTTCTTCTTTTATCTCGGCAATTGCCTCAATCGCCTCTTTTTCGCGTTTTTCAAGATTCTGCTGCTTATCGAGCGAAATAGTACTCTGCTCAATTGCCGATGCGCCGAGCGAGCGCAGGTAGTACGTCGTCTTGAGCCCTGACTGCCAGGCGTACATGTACATATTGGCGAGCTCCGCGCCCGATGTTCCCGAATAAAAGATATTGAGCGACTGGCTTTGGTCAATCCATTTGCCGCGGTGCGCCGCGCTCTTAATCACCCACTGCTGATCAATAGCAAACACTTCCTTATACTTATCCTTAATCCACTGCGGTACAACGGAAATATGGGTCAAATCTCCCTCATTCCCCTTCAACACTTCGAGCATTTCCTGATTCCAGAGCCCCTCTTTCTTCAAATCCTCAATAAGGTAGTCATTGACGACGATAAAGGTGCCGCTGATGTTCGATTTGACGTAAATGTTTTTGTAAATCGGCTCAATCGTCGGAAAGCAGCCGGCGATATTTGAGATTGTTGCGGTCGGGGCCAATGCAAGACAGTTGCTGTTGCGCATACCATATTTGCGCACCGAGTCACGAACAGGCGCCCAGTCCATCGTATGCGTGCGATCAATGTAAAGCGTCTCGCCGCGTTCTTTTTCCAAAAGATCGAGCGTGTCGATTGGAAAGAGCCCGCGGTCCCATTTTGAACCCTTGTACGACTGGAACACACCGCGTTCACGCGCAAGCTCTGATGAGGCAAGAATCGCATAATACGAAATCATTTCCATGCTCCGATCAGCAAAGGAAACGGCATCTTCGGAGTCAAACGCGTGTCCGAGTTTATAGAGCGCATCCTGCAGCCCCATGACACCAAGACCCACGGGCCGGTGACGAAGGTTTGCATTCCGTGTTTCAGGAATCGGATAGTAGTTGAGATCAATAATATTGTCGAGCATCCGCATTGCCGTTCTCACTGTGTCGCGCACCATTGCTTCGTCAAAGACGCCGTTCACAATATGTTTTCCGAGGTTTACCGACCCGAGATTACACACGGCAACTTCTTTGTCCGCTTCATTCGGCAGTTCAATTTCCGTGCACAAGTTTGAGTTGTGAATGACGCCGACATGATCGAGCGGACTCCTGACGTTGCCCGCATCTTTGAAGGTAATCCACGGATGCCCTGTCTCGTAGAGCTGTGTGAGAATTTTTTTCCACAAATCACGCGCCTGGATACGCTTGAAGAGCCTCATATCACCCGCGTCCGCCTTTCGTTCGTAGGCAACATAGCGCCGGTCAAATTCAGCACCGTACGATTCAGGGAGATCGGGGGTTTCGTCCGGAGAAAAAAGCGTCCACTCTCCGTTGTCACGCACGCGTTTCATGAAGAGATCCGGAATCCAAAGCGCGGTGTTCAAATCATGTGTACGACGCCGTTCGTCACCGGTATTTTTTCGGAGCTCAAGAAAATCTTCGACATCATAATGCCAGGGTTCAAGGTACACACAGCACGCACCGCGGCGGCGACCACTGCGGTTGATGCCGACGACGGTTGAGTCGAGGATTTTAAGGAATGAAATAACGCCGTTACTGGTTACGCCCGTTGACTTAACCTGAGCGCCGGTTGCACGAAGCTTCGTCCAGCTGTATGCGACACCGCCTGAAAGGCGCGCCATGTGCGCATAGTCTTCATACGATTTGAAAATACTGTGTAAATCGTCCGCAACAACACCGAGGTAGCATGAGGAAAGCTGCGAGAACTTAGTTCCGGCGTTAAAAAGGGTCGGCGTCGAAGGTACGTAGCGGAGCGTCGACATAAGAGTATAGAAAGACGCCGCACGTTCTTCCTTGTTGTCCTCATTAAGGGAAAGCCCCATGGCCACGCGCATCCACAGCATCTGCGGTGTCTCAAGAAAACGGTCGTGCGTCTTCTGTGAGCGGTCCTTGAGAAAATATCTGTCAAACAGTGTCTGTGTCCCCAGATATTTCAAGAGATCGTCGCGGGTCGGATCAATGTATGAAGCAATTTTTGACAGGTCAAATGAAAGCATCCGTTCATCAAGCAATCCTTGTGCAACGGCGAAGCGAATGTTCGTCGCAAACGCCTCGCGGTAGCGGAGCGTCAATGCTGCGTCGTCAGCCGGAACTGACCCGAGCACATCTTCATACACAATGCCCTGCAGCAACAGACGGGATGCAACATGCGAGTACGCCGGATCGCGCTCGATAAACGAACGCGCAACAAGCACGAGTGCATTCACAACATCGCGCATTGTCATGCCGTCGAATAATTCCCGTTCCGCTTGCGCAACAAGCGTCGGCACATCAACATCACCCTCAAAACCACGGGCGGCTCGGGCAAACAATGCATGGATGCGTTCCGGCGGAAATAATTCTACGGTACCGTCGGTTTTTGTGACGACAAACTCTCGTCGCTGGATTTTTTGCTGCACGACTTCCTGTTGTTGCGTGCGAACCTTTGCGTGCTCATAGCGATAGACAATGTATGCTTTCGCCACGTCAAAGAATCCGCGTTCCATGATGCCGACTTCAACCAGATCCTGCACCTCTTCAACTGACGGAACGTAGGTCTCCCCCATTGCCTCCGCGCGTTCACCAAGGCGAAGCGCAACATACGCAGCAACAGCGTCCGCGTCCGCAGTATGTGTATCGTGAGTAACCGCGAGAAACGCTTTTTCGACAGCGCGGTTTATTTTTTGCGAGTCGAACGGCACAACTTGGCCTGTTCGTTTGCGTATTTCCGTGAGGGTAGACATATCTTGGCGACGATTAAAGATAGTGAATAAATCTCCCGAAAAAAATGAGGACGTCCAGAGGGCGTCCCGGGGATACTTTCCCTATTGTATCTGCTCTCTCAGAGTGCGCTGTAGTGGATAACCCAAAAAAAATCCGCCAGAGGACAAAAGGCCTCCGGCGTAAAGAGGCCCTCCAAAAGACGTTGCTACAAAAAGTTTCCCGGGTAGCAACAAACGGCTACCAGGAGAATTCCTGCCCGAGAGAAATTGCATCTTTCTTGATGGAACCTGCCGGGACCTCCAGAACAAACCGGACAGGACGTGGAGGCGTGAAAACATGCGGGAATGAGCTTGGTTTCATATTCTCTTCGAGCCACACAACCCGTTTTTTTCCGTCGAGACCGATAATGTCAATTGAAAAAAGCATGTCTTTCATCCAAAAACCGTAAAAATCGTCTTTCGGAAAAATAAAAAGAAGTGCCGCGCCTTGTGCCAGACTTTTTCTTCCGCTCAAGCCCAGGATGCGGAGGGTATCGGTATCTGCAATTTCCGCACTATATGACAGCTCGCCTGTCTGCACCGTCGTCGTAGCGTACATTTCGGGCCCGGTATTTTTTTCGGCCTCAAGCGTCACTTCCCATCCACCCCAGATGATTAACGCAAGAACACACAGAGCGCCGACGGCTGTCAAAAGAAGTTTTATTTTCATAGCTACAGGGTACCAAAGTGCGGGCGATGAGGGAATCGGTCACGCATACTTTTCTGCTGAAAAGTTGCGCGACCCCGGCTCAAGCCCGCCGGCCTCCGCCTTTCTCACCCCACATCTTGCGCACCGACTACCGACTCAGATAGCCCCCGGCTATCTTCGCCGGTCGTTGCGGGCGATGAGGGAATCGAACCCCCGACTAAGGTTTTGGAGACCTTCGTTTTACCACTAAACTAATCGCCCCGTAAGGAGAGAATACCACGCAGCGGCATCAAAAAATAGCCCGCGGGCTATTTTTTGACTTGCTTGTAGACGACGTGTTCCCGAATAGTCGGATCGAACTTTTTGAGTTCAAGTTTTTCCTTATTCTGGACACCCTTGCTCTTCTTGCCGCGACGCGTCCAATAGACGTGGTCGGACTTAGATGATTTAAGTTTTACCAATCCTTCTTGTGACATAGGTGGAGCCATAGTAGCACAAAGTCGAAAAAACGCAACGGCTCTTTGATTTTCAGCTATTCTGTTGTATTCTGTACCGCAGTATGCGTCGGTGGCGGAGTGGTCAATCGCAACAGACTGTAAATCTGTCGCCCTTTGGGCTACGGAGGTTCGAATCCTCCCCGGCGCACAAAACAAAGGAGCCGGACGCGTTAGCGTTCGGCGACTTTTGTTTTGGAGCATGCCGAGAGGATTCGAACGCCGGAACAGAATGTTCAGCGGAACATTCTGTGAGGCGGTGCCCAGACAGACTTTTGCGACGGCAAAAGTATAGTCGAGGGAGAATCCTCCCCGGCGCACAAACACAAAAAAGACTGGTGTTGCACCAGTCTTTTTTGTGTTTGATTTTTTCCATTACCGGATGTGACTCTTTTTCGATGCAACGTGCGAGGACGGAACCGGCTTCACCGCCCCTTTTCCTTTTTTATCTATAGTAAAAACAAAATCCGTTTCTTTGCCCGTTTCACTCTCTGCGACGTCAACGAAGACCGTGCCACCCTCGAGAATTCCCTTTGAAACCATGAGCTGCGCGACTTTCGTCAGAATTTTATCCTGGATGAGACGCTTGAGCGGCCGCGCACCATATGTCGGGTCATAACCCTTTTCAACAAGATACGCAATCGCTTTCGGCGTCACCGAGAGTGCAATTTCCTTATCAGCAAGCCGTTTCGTAACGCTTTCAAGCTGAATCTCAACAATGCGTGCTATTGCTTCTTTCGGCAGAATGTTGAACACGATAATTTCATCAAGGCGGTTCAAAAACTCAGGCCGGAACTGATCACGGAGTGCTTCCATGACTTTACCGCGCACGTTTTTATACGACTGCTCATCGGCATCGCTTCCGCCAAAGCCGATTGCATGCATGCGATCGAGATACTGTGAACCAACGTTGGACGTCATGATAATGACGGTATTCTTGAAATTCACGACACGTCCTTTCGCATCAGTCAGTCGCCCATCATCAAGCACCTGGAGCAGTACGTTGAAAACTTCAGGGTGTGCTTTTTCAACTTCATCAAAGAGTACAACGCTGTACGGCCGGTGACGCACGAGCTCAGTGATGGAACCGCCTTCCTCGTGTCCGACATAGCCCGGGGGTGCGCCGATAACTTTCGACACTGAGTGTTTCTCCATGTACTCCGACATGTCGACGCGGATAAGCGCCTTCTCATCATTAAACATGAATTCCGCGAGCGCCTTCGCAAGCTCCGTCTTTCCGATACCCGTCGAACCCAAAAACATGAATGAGCCGATTGGGCGGTCGGGGTCGGCAATCCCTGCGCGCGAGCGTTTGATTGCGTTTGATACTTTCTCAACGGCCTCATCCTGACCGACAACGCGCTTCTTGAGCTCGTCTTCCATGCGCGACAATTTTTCCGCTTCGCTTTCCAACATGCGCGACACCGGCACACCGGTCCAGCGCGACACAATTTCCGCGATGTCGCCGTCAGTCACCTCTTCCTTCAAAATGCGGCGCGACTTTTGGAGGCGCTTCAAACGCGCATCCTTTGTCTCAAGTTCCTTTTCAAGCACGGGAATTGTTCCGTAGCGGATTTCAGCCGCACGCGCAAGATCGGCGGTTGCCTCCGCACCTTCGGCTTCAATCCGTGCTTTTTCGAGCTGCTTCTTGATGTCTTTGATTTCCGTGATTATTGTTTTTTCGTTCTTCCATTTAAGCTCAATCTCAGAGATGGTTTCCTTGAGGTCGGCGATATCTTTTTCGATGTGCTTTGTGCGCTCCTTCGCTTTTATCGATTTTGCCCCCTTGCCGGATGCCTCGCTTTTGAGCGCCTCCTTTTCAATCTCGAGCATCATGATTTTACGGTGTGTTTCCTCAAGAATCGGCGGCTTGTTTTCAAGCGAAATACGCAACGCGGATGATGCCTCATCAATAAGGTCGACGGCTTTGTCAGGAAGAAACCGTTCCGTGATGTACCGGCTCGACAGCTGTACCGCCGCTATAATCGCGTCGTCGGTAATTTTGACGCCGTGATACAGTTCATATTTTTCTTTAAGGCCGCGCAAAATCGCAACCGCGTCTTCAACCGAGGGTTCATTGATGTACACCGGCTGGAAGCGCCGCGTAAGCGCCGGGTCTTTCTCGATGTGGCGCTGATATTCTTTGAGAGTTGTGGCGCCGATAGCCCGAAGCTCTCCGCGGGCAAGCGCGGGCTTGAGCATGTTCGACGCGTCGAGTGAGCCGTCCGCCGCACCGGCACCCACGATGGTGTGAATCTCGTCAATAAAAAGAATTATTTTGCCTTCTGCCTTTTCAATTTCCTTAACAATCGCCTTCAGACGCTCTTCAAATTCCCCGCGGTATTTTGTTCCCGCAACGAGTGAGCCCAAATCGAGCGACACCAAATCCTTGTCTTTAAGAGACTCCGGAATGTCGCCGGCAGCAATACGTTGCGCAAGACCCTCAACGACCGCAGTCTTTCCGACGCCCGCTTCCCCGATTAAAATCGGATTGTTTTTTGTGCGGCGCGAAAGAATTTGAATGATGCGGTTTATTTCCTTGTCACGTCCGATGACCGGATCCAGCTTGTTCTCGCGTGCGAGTTGCGTGAGGCTGCGCGTGTAGCGCGCAAGCGCACGCGGTTTTTTGCCGCCCGCGCCGCCTTCACTGTCGTGCGTCGTCTGCTTATCGCGCAGCTCCTTTAAGACGCGCGTCACGTTGCCCTTTTCAATCTTGAAGCGCGCCAGCACATCGCGAACTTCTTCGGATGTTTCAATAGCTGCAATGAACAAGTGCTCCGTTGAGATAAACTGGTCGGAAAACGCGCCCGCAACCTGCATGGAATGTTCAAGTGTCTTTGCGAGCTCTTGTGTCAGATACATCTGGTAGGACGGCGACATCATCTGTCCGCTGTCCGGTGATTCAATCGTCTCGAGCAGCACATCGGTGAGCCCGATGGTATCAACTTCGAGTTTGTCGAGTACCGACGCAACCATGCTCTCCTCCTGAAGCAGGAGTGCCGTCACGAGATGCAAGACACTCACGTTGTTCTCCCCACGTTCAATAGCAAGCTCGTGGGCTTTTTGGATGGCCTCTTTTGCTTTTGTGGTGAATTTTTTGAATGGGGGCATACTTGTATACGGTCAAAAACATACAACGACTATATAATACGGCACAAAAACGATTGTGTCAATCCCCTGCCCGCCTTTATTCGGCCGTAATGGGGCTTGCGAGGAGCAGCGGTGTAAATGTGGGGCCTTCGCTATCGCGGAACACGCCGATAACTTTCCCGTCGAGATTGATGAGCGGACTGCCGGCAACAAGCTGGCCTGACTGGACGCTTGCCTTCACGAGAGGCATATCATTCGTCTCCGGTGTCGCAGGAACAAGAGCAGAGATAATTCCCGAGGAAATGGTCGGTGTTGCTCCGCCGCCGATGGCAATGACGCTCTCTCCCAGCTCAAGCGTGTCAAACGGTACGAGCGAAATGCGCGGCAATTGCGCGAGTGAGATATCGGAAGATGCTTCGAGCTGAATGTAGCCGTGCAAATCATTTTCCTCGAGACCCAGGCCTGCAAGCTGGCTGCCGCTCTGCAATGCCACCGTGTACTGCTTGTTTTTTTCTACGATGTTTTTGTGCGTCAGCACGCGTCCGTCTTCTGAAACAATGACGCCGAATCCTTTAAACACGAGGTCACGGCCGGACGTTTCGTACACACGCACAATGCTCGGCAGCGTCTGCGAGACCGCCTGCGCGATAAGTTCACTCTCGCGCACCACGACTGTTTCCGTAACAACTTTGGTCTCCCCCGGTATAATTGTTTCAATCGGTTTTTCAACGATTCTGCTGATGACGCGCGTCACATCCGCCGGCGCTTTTTCCATGAGAGACACCGTCGCGATTCCCGTCGCGATTGACGTCACAAAAGAGACAAGGAGAACAAGGAGAACGACTTGTGTTGTGTTGAGTTTCTCCAATTCCATAGATGTGCACAGTATACCAAATAACGAGGTCCTACAAAATATCCGACAAAACACTCACGGCGTAGTCAATGTCGTCTTCCGTTGTTTCTCTACCGAACGAAAAACGAAGCGTGCTTCCGGCGTATTCCGGGTTAAGAGCCGCAACGACAAACGATCCTTCTCCGCCCCCCGACAAACACGCGCTTTTTGATGACACCGCTACGCCGCGTGCGCTTAACTGTGTGACGAGAAACTCCCCTTCATGGCCTGGAAATGAAACGTTCAAAATTCCTCCCGACGTAGGTGCCGAATCTCCGTTGCAATGCGCCTCCGGGAAACGCTCGAGAATACGGTCGCGCATGTACGCGCGAAGCTCGTCCATGCGCTTTCCGTGCGCCGCGCGGAGCGCGGCGCTTCTCCGCACCGCCTCAGCAAAACCGAGCGCGAGTGCGACCGACGGCGTTCCGCCGCGATCCGGTTTGTGGAGCGCACCCACAAGCCCCGCGTACGGCGTGCCGTTTCGCACATACAGCGCACCGATACCGACAGGCCCGTAGATTTTTCCGGCATCAAAAGTCGCGAGATCGACATCGAGCTCTTTTACCTGTATTGGCACCGTCGAAAAAGCCTGACTCATATCAGAATGCACAAGCGGCAGACGGTCAGTACCGAGCTCCGTTCCGCGCCGCCGCACCACCCGCACAAGATCGCGGAGCGGCTCCAGAACGCCGATTTCATTGTTGACCAGCATAACCGACACAAGCACCGTCTTGGGTTCAATCAGCCGCTCTATCTCTTGTATGTCGATAATTCCCGAAAAGGTTACAGGGGCATACGACACCCTGACACCGCGCCGTGAAAGCAGCTCGGCTGCTCCACGAACGGACTGGTGCTCGATTGCACTCACAATGATGTGCATGTCGGAAAGATTCTTTCCCGAATCCTGAAGCGCATGCACGACCCCGTAAAGCGCGCGTGTATTTGCATCACTGCCGCCCGCCGTGAAAAAGAGTTCGTCAGCCGAACACCCAATCTCACGGGCAATATCCGCGCGCGCTTGTGCAAGCGCCGCTCCCGCCTCTTTCCCTTCCGCATGCAGAGCGTTCGGATTTGCAAAAGTATTTTCCAGATAGGCGGTGATGACCGTGCGCGCGCTGTCATCAAGCGGAGTCGCCGCTGCATAGTCGAGATATACGCTGTGTCTTTTCTGTGTCATGAATCTATTGTACTCGAAACAATCCCGCACACACTTGGTATTTTGCTCTTTTTATTGTATAGTAGAGGGTACGTACGTCGCTCCGACGTCTTTTTATATGACACCTCCATCACGAACAATTCCCCGCCCCCCTGTCGTTGTCGTTCTCGGCCACGTCGACCACGGCAAATCAAGCCTTTTGGATTACATCCGAAAGAGCAATGTTGTCGCGGGTGAGGCCGGAGGCATCACCCAGCACACGGCCGCATACGAAGTGACGCGCGCGGACGCGGAAGGAATCGAGCGCCGCATCACATTCATCGACACGCCAGGTCATGAGGCATTCGGCGCACAGCGGCGCCGCGGCGCGCTTCTCGCCGACATCGCCGTTCTAGTCGTGTCCGCCGAGGACGGCGTGAAAACACAGACAAAGGAGGCGCTTGCTGCGATTCTCGACGCAAAAATTCCATACGTTGTCGCTATTAATAAAATTGATCTCCCCAATGCTGATCTTGAGCGAACGCTTGGGAGTCTCGCGGAAAATGAAATCTACGTTGAAGGCCGGGGTGGGGCTATCCCCTACGTGCCGATAAGCGCAAAAACAGGAGAAGGCATTGAAAACCTGCTTGAAGTGGTATTGCTGCTCGCCGAAGTTGAACAATTCACCGGCACACCCGATGTCCCGGCGGAAGGTATTATTGTGGAATCACACCGGGATCCTAAGCGCGGCATTTCCGCAACATTCATCATCCGCAGCGGAACCCTCAAAACAGGCATGGCAGTTGCGTCTGCAGGCAGCTTCGCCCCTGTCCGTTCCATCCTTTCCGCGAACGGCGACACGCTTTCCGAGGCAACTATGTGTACACCGGTGACAATCATCGGCTGGAGCACAATTCCCGAAGTCGGCGCAAAAGTGGTTTCATTTGAGAAGAAAAAAGATGCAGAGTGCTACGCTGATGAAAACTGCAAAATAGAAAAGCGTGCGGAACCGGCAATGGAGAGCGCCGCCGAGGACAGCGCCGTCGCGCTCATCCCCATTATCATCAAAGCCGATGTGACCGGGTCCATAGATGCCATCCGCCACGAAATCGGAAAAATCCAGACCGAACGCGTCCTGCTTAAAGTACTTCACGCGGATGTCGGCGCAATCGGTGAAGGTGATGTTAAGCGCGCCGGCGGTGATGCGCGAACGGTCATCATCGGATTCAACACGATGCTTGAGCCGGGTGTGCGCGAAATTGCGGAACGCGCCGGTGTCGCCATTCACACCGAATCAATTATTTACAAACTGCATGAGTGGCTCGAAGCGCTTGCTGTTGAGCGCCGGCCCAAGCAAACAATTGAAGAGGTGCACGGACGCGCAAAAATTTTGAAAATTTTCAGCAAAATTAAATCAAAGCAGGTTATCGGCGCGCGCGTTGAAGAAGGAGTCATCGGTCTCGGAAACACCGTCACTGTTCTGCGCCGCGACGAACCGATAGGAAACGGAAAAATTGTCGAACTTCAGAAAGAACGAAACACCATTAAGGAAGCGGAGAAAGGCGCCGAGTTCGGAGCAAAAATCGATGCGCACGTTGATATCGCGCCCGGTGACCACATCGCCGCATATACCACCGTCATTCGCTAATTGTATGCACGCGTCGCACGAAGAACACTTTGCGCATCTTGCCGCAGAGTTCATCAACAAAGAATCAAACCGGCAGTCACTGGTGACGGTAACGAACGCGCGGCTCTCTCGCGACGGTAAGCGCTGTGACATTTTGCTGACAGTACTCCCCGAGGACAAAGAACACGACGCGATTGATTTTCTTACGCGTAAGGTTAGCGAATTTCGTTCATTCGTCAAAAGCCAGTCACGCGGACGAATTGTTCCCATGTTCAGTTTTGCAATTGATACAGGAGAAAAAAACCGCCAAATTCTTGACACATTGTCAGAGGGCGATAAATCCTTAGAATAAGAGAGACGGCACGATGGCGAAGTGGTAACGCGACGGTCTGCAAAACCGTTATGCACGGGTTCGATTCCCGTTCGTGCCTCCTGCTTTTACGTCGGGGTGGCGAAATTGGTAGACGCCGCAGACTTAAGATCTGCTGTCTGTAAAAAGACGTGAGGGTTCGAGTCCCTCCCCCGGCACAAGCGAAGCTTGTCTCCTTGAGGGACGAGAAGACCTTTTGAGAGAGTTTGTGAGCATTGCGAAACAAACTATCCAAAAGGTGTACTGCTCCTGTAAGGAGCGAGTCCCTCCCCCGGCACAAAAATCCCTCCCGAAATCGGGAGGGTGTTTTGCAACAAGAAACATTACTCCGAGACACCGCGTTCGTGGAAAATACTCTCGAAAAGTGCTGCGGACGAGATACCGGAGGCGTCGTCTCCGGCGGCGAGCTCGCGGTACAGTCCGTCGCCGCGTTTCGTGAGAACGGACGTGCGGGGATCACCGACCAGCATGCGAACCGGGCGTTTCTCTCCGCCGCGCCACGCAAGCTTTGTATCGCGGATGAAGAAAAAGGCGTCGTCTCCTACGAAAACTGCTGCATCGTCTGAAGCTTCGAGCGGACTCGTGCCCAGCACGGTGACGACGGTCTCCGTGAACTTATCTCCGCCGTGCAAGAGTGGAGCAGATTCGACGGTGATTTCGTAGAACGGAAGCGCGGAATACGTCGTCTCCCCGACTGCATCGGCAACGGTCTCTTCCCAGTAGAGGCCCGAATCCTGGTTCCACTTCGTCTCGGAAACAGCAACAACGCGCCCGACCAGGATTTCATCGGCGATTTGAATTCGCTCGAGGAGAGAGAACTCCTGGTACGAGAAATCAACGTGTACGTTGCTTTCCGAAGGTTTCTCCGCAGACGAGACGCCCGGACTCGAGAGCAGATTGTCGTACTGTGCGTTCACCGCGTCTTCGTCGTCATTTTCGAGCGAGCGCTTCCAGGTCTTTCCGTACTTGTACCCGGAGCACATGGTAGGACGGTTTGATTCGGAAACCGACGAAGAGCAGTTCTCGCTTTGCGTGTGCCCGATGCCGAGCGCGTGTCCGAATTCGTGTGCGGTCTCAGAACGTGCGTCAAGCCTGCTGCTTGAGGGCGAGCTCGACCCCGTGTACCACGACTCCCCGTTGTCGAACCGCATGCTCATCTTGGTAATCCAGTTGTTGTAATACCAGACCGTCGTCGTTGCGAACGTGCCGTACTTCCCGTCGATGTCCGTCATGAATACGTCGTTGATGCTCCCGGAATCATAGCGCCAGTCGAACGGCGACGCCGACTCCCACCGGCCGGCGCCGTAGGAAGCCGCACTTCGCCAGGACGAGGTCATGGTGTGCGCGTCGTACGTCGCACTCGGCGTCGGCCACGCGCTCCCGTAGAGCACGTAGGCACTCGCCTCAGCGGTGACGAAAAACGCAACGACGAGAATGATGCTGCCGACGAGAGAAAGCTTGGTCTTCATGATGTTCTCCTGTGTGTTAGTTTTTTTATCTGCATCTCCGACTTCGCACTGCGTGATTCTGCTCCTCCTTTCTTGTTGTTTGTAATGAACTCTCTGCACCGAGTTTAGAAAACGAGGGTTCAAGAGAAATTCAAAGAAACCGATTGACGTGTCTTACATTTTGCCAGATAAAGATAAAAGAAAAATAAAAAACACACCTAGAGAGCGGTGCGTTTTTGTTTTCCCGTGTATAGAGTGCGCCGTCTTTTCTGCCGACCTAGCGCGCGCCGCGGAACGGCGGCCGAGAGCGGCGGTTCGGTTTTC
Organism: uncultured Candidatus Saccharibacteria bacterium; assembly: GCA_964608145.1. Taxonomy (GTDB): domain Bacteria; phylum Patescibacteriota; class Minisyncoccia; order Phycocordibacterales; family EsbW-18; genus EsbW-18. Next base: position 31,294 of record CAZSMD010000002.1, read on the forward strand.
CCTGTCCCCTCCTTTGAAAAGCATGTGGACGCGCCGACGTACGCCGCGCGTGTCTAAAATGCCGGGGCGCATCAGGACTGTCGTCTCCCGAGGCAATCGAACGCGCCGGGGGGAGATCAGAAGGAACATGCGAAATACGGAGCGGTTTCTTGATGAGGCGTTCGATACTGCGCGCATCATTACGTTCATGCGGCAGTGCAAACGAAATGGCGCTGCCCTCTCTTCCCGCACGTCCGGTTCGTCCGATACGGTGGACATAATCAGTCGTTTGCGACGGCAAATCGAAGTTGACGACGAGTTCAATGCCGGAAACATCAATGCCGCGCGCAGCGATGTCGGTCGCAACAAGCAAACGATATTTTCCGCTTTTAAAACCTTCCAATGCTTCGCGTCGCTGGTTGAGCGAACGGTTGGAGTGAATTTCCGCTGCCGTATGCCCCATTGCACGGAGCGAGCGGGCGATTCGTTTGGCGCCAAATTTCGTCCGTGAAAAAACCAAGGTCGGGCCGTGGTATTCGCCGACAACTTTTTCAAGCAGTTGTAGTTTTGATTGTTTGGGCACAACAATGATTTCCTGTGTCACGTGCTCTGCTGCGGTTCCCTGCGGAGCAATTTCAATGCGTATCGGCAATTTCATATGTGTCGAGGCAATCGACATGACTTCGCCGGCGAGCGTCGCAGAAAAAAGCATCGTCTGACGGTCTTTCGGCACAGCCGCGAGCACCTTTCGAATTTGTGGCAAAAAGCCCATGTCGAGCATGCGGTCGGCTTCGTCGAGTACCAAAATGCCGACCTCTCCGAGACGGACTGTTTTATGCTCCAAGTGGTCAATGAGGCGGCCGGGTGTTGCAATGACAATGTCGGGTCCCCGGCGCAATGAGCCAACCTGTGCGTGCATCGGCGCGCCGCCGATAAGCACCGCCGTTTTAATGCCAAGCGGGGTTCCCACCGCACGGAGCGATTCTTCCACCTGAAGCGCAAGTTCACGGGTCGGCACAAGTACAAGCCCTTTGGTATTTTTGCTCTTAATCTGCTGAATCATCGGAATGCCAAAAGCGAGCGTCTTGCCCGTTCCTGTTTGAGCAATACCAACGACATCCTTTCCTTCTATTGCAATGGGGATTGACTGACTTTGAATCGGCGTTGGGACCGTAAATTTGAGACGTAACAAAACATCGCGCACATCCGGCGCGAGTCCCATACCGTCAAACGTCTGGTGTTGTGGAGTCATGAAGAGCTACACAATACCACGTTTTTTATTAAAAAGATACCCCTGAGAAACCACTAGCGCACAGCTAAAAAGCCGCCTGCTTGTAGATTCCATAAATCTTTGTAGAGACCATCCTTTTTTGCAAGCAGTTCCTCGTGACTTCCCTCTTCGATAATCGATCCATCACTAATAACAATGATGCGGTCCATCTTGCGAATCGTCGAAAGGCGGTGTGCTATGACAATCGTTGTTTTCCCGCGCATGAGCCGGTCAAGCGCATCCTGAATGAGCGACTCCGAGTGAGAATCGAGACTCGAGGTTGCTTCGTCAAGAATAAGTACCGGTGCGTTTTTGAGAATTGCACGCGCAATAGCGACACGTTGTCGTTCTCCCCCGGAAAGCTTGACGCCACGCTCACCGACAAATGTTTCATATTTGAGCGGAAGTTGTTCTATAAACTCGTCGCAGTGTGCCAAACGAGCCGCTTCGATAACCTCCTCATCCGTTGCGTCACGCCGTCCATAGCGAATATTCTCCATAAGCGTACGGTGAAACAAAACCGGGTCTTGTGGTACCAGACTGATATTTTGTCGCAAACTTTCTTGTGTTACTTGATGGATATCCTGTCCGTCAATGAGAATCTTGCCATCAGTTAAATCGTACATACGCGCAAGTAATTTCACGATTGTAGATTTCCCCGCTCCTGACGGACCGATACAAGCAACTTTCTCTCCACCGTGTATGGAAAGGTTGACGCGTTTTAAAACCGAGCGTGTTTCATTGAAGGCAAACGACACATCTTTAAATACAACACTGCCTTGTGTCACCGTGAGCGGTTTCGCCCCCGGAACATCTGACACTTCGTGCGGCAGTGCCAAAATTTCCACCATTTCTTTCGAATCACCAAACCCCTCGTAGACACTTCGAACCACGCGACTAAATCCCCAGAGTTGGCCGGCAAGCCCGAGGATGTAGACTTGTATCAAGACGAACGTACCAACGGTAATCTCTCCGCGTTCCCAAAATCCAAGGGCAAAGTAGAAAAGCAAAAAACCGATGACAATGATAAGCCCAGCCTGCGTTGAATCGAGAATCATCGAAAAATTCCACGTACGACGTTGCGCGCGTGCCTGCTCATTTGACACATCCGTGAAAACGGCTGACTCATGAGATGAGCCAACGAATGAAGCGACCGTATTCTGGTTCGTCAGCGTATCTGCTAATCGCGCCGTTGTTGCTGAATCGGCCTCTGCAGAACGAATATCATATTTGAGTTTCCAGCGCGAGAAGAAATAGCTGAAGAGGAGGACGAATGAAGCCCACGCAAGGATAATCTTCGCCACAGCGGGTTCTTGAAACCACACGACCGTCACTACACCGACGGTTTGTATGAGGAGCGGAATGAGGTTAAAGATAAGCGTATCAAAGAGACGTTCAAATGAACGGCTGAAACGGTTCACTCGCTGGACCAATGCGCCTGAAAAATTGTTCGTGAAGAATTTGTACGAGTGATCAATCATGTACGTCAGCGACATCTGCTTGAGACGCGCCATGACGCTCGATTCAAAATCCTGAACAACAAACAGTCCTGCCTGGAACAGCACCCAGGCGATGCCCTCAACAATGAGGATGAGCACGAGGATGTCCACCAGTCCCGGGACAAGTGCATCTCGCACCGAATCGGCGGCTGAGATTGCGTCGAAAAAACGCTTATATAGAAGCGGTGGAAAAAGACGTATGGCATACGATCCGCTAAAAACGATTATGGTGAAGTAAAAAGCCCATCGTTTGGGACCGATACCCGACCAAAATGCTTTGAGGACGTCCGTAAGCCCGACTTTTGGCATGTTCGGATCTTTGACTTTCATACGGCGTTTTTATTCTACTCCTAAGGAAGTAGAAAAAGAAGCGCTCTGCGCTTCTTTTAGTGTCCGTACCTTCGGATAACGGAACGAACGACCGCCCCGATGCGCATCGTTTCTTCCGGGTAAATATCTTTGTATTTTTTATTTCCAGGTTCCAGATAGTAACCGCGCTGTCCCTGACGCAAATATTTGAGCGTCCAGGAGCCGTCCACTTCCGCAACAACGATTTCGCCCACCTTCGCTTTCTCAGTACGTTCCACAAGCACAAAGTCTCCCTCAAAAATTCCCGCGTCTATCATGGAGTCCCCTTTGACACGCAAGATATACGTCGCTTCTCTGTCGCCGACAAGCCATTCATCCAGACTTGTCGTATCAAGCACCTGTTCTTCCGCAGGCGTCGGAATACCCGCCTCAACAAGACCAAGCATCTTTACTTCGCCAAAAAGAACCGAGGGTGTGAGCCGCCCGAGATGGTCTTTCATGACGACACCCGCATCAACAAGTTTTTCGACGACCTTCGCCACCGCATTTTTGGACTTGAAGCCGAAAAGCTTCATCATCTCGGTGTACGTCGGCATCCGCTTGTGCGATCCGTAAAAACGATTCAGTTTGTTGGAATATTCTGTGAGCATTTAGAAAAGCGCCATAACAGATGACAGACGCGTGAGGAGCGACGGCTGCCGGCGGTGACGTGCCCATCTGAGAAGCGCCTTGTGACGCTTCGCCTCCCGTTTATATGATAGCCCGTGGAGTATCTTCTCATCAATGAGAAGGTTGAGATTGTCGAGTTCACGCTCGACACGCTTGTGGTAACTGCGGTAGTGCATAGGCGACGATTGTTAGTGGATAAACCCCGTTTGTAACGTATGTGTAGTATAGGTGAACGGTCGTTCACCTGTCAAATGCCGCCTGTGGACAACTCAAAAAGGGCTATACTATTGCATATGAATACGTTCCCCGCGCTTGCACATAAAGAGCTCCCCGACCCGCCCCACTGGACGAAAGCCCTGGGTGTCGGCGTCGTCATTATGGGCATGGCGATGGGCACCGGCGAACTCATCCTTTGGCCGCATCTCGTGACAAAGTGGGGTCTTGAAATTCTCTGGTTCGCGCTCATCGGCATCAGCTTGCAGTATTTCATTAACCAGGAAGTCATCCGCCACACGCTCGCAACCGGCGAGAGCTTCTTCACAACATCCGCGCGCGTGCTGTTCTGGACTCCCCTGTTCTGGCTCATCGCAGCACTTCTCCTCTACATCTGGCCGGGTTGGGCAAGCACACTGGGCACCATCCTCGCTGAACTTTTCGGATTCGGGACCTACGTCACGTGGGCTTATGTTTCTCTCGCGCTTGTTCTTGCGCTCACGCTTTCCGGACGGCGCGCCTACGCCATGCTCGAAGGCGCGCTGAAAATTATCGTCCCCGTCTTTGCGGTGCTGCTCATCTGGATAAGTATTCTGAATCTGAGCATGGCTGAACTATTCTCCGCGCTGAAGGGTCTGGTGAGCTTCGGCTACATGCCGGAGGGCATCGATATGACCGTGCTTCTCGGCGCCATCGTTTTCGCCGGCGCAGGCGGCATGCTCAACCTCTGCACGTCGCTCTGGTACCGTGACAAGCAGGCAGGCATGGCGTTCTATGAAGGACGCATTGCAAACCCCGTCTCGGGAAAACCTGAAACGATCGGCGTCGTCGGCGCGACGTTTGACTCAGACAATTACGACCAGATGTCCCGCTGGAAAAAATGGATGCGCCTCGTCCGCATTGACCAAGGCGTCATCTTCTGGGGACTCGGCACACTCACGCTTGTTCTCCTCGGAGCAAACGCGTTCGTCGTGCTTTCACCGCTCGGCATCGTTCCGGAAGGCACACGGCTCGCCATCGAGCAGGCGCACATTTTCGGCGCGCACTTCGGCACTCTTGGTACGGTGCTGTACCTCGTAATGACGTACCTCATGCTCTTTTCCGTTATGTGGACCGTCATCGATGCACTGACGCGCATCATAGGCGACATCATTCACACCAACGCCCGCGAAGGCCGTCTTGTGTCCGTCTTCAAACCGCTCTCCCGTCTTTCCATACACCATCTCTATTACGGACTCATCATCGCCGTCATCATCGTGCAGGCGCTCCTTTTGCCGTTCAATCAGCCCTTCGTCTTTCTCGTGACAAGCTCCGCGCTGGGCGGTATCGTTATGGCGCTCTATGTGCCGCTACTTCTCTATCAAAACAACACGAAACTCCCGAGAGCACTTCGTCCTGGCATATTCACAAATCTCATACTCGTCGGCGCTTCCCTCTTTTATCTGTATTTTGCCGTCGTGATTATTCTGAATTTCTTTTCATAAAAAACTCCCGCCTTCGGGCGGGAGTTTTTTTGTATCCGGAAGAAAGCCGGGTTCTAGTCCGCAGTCGTCTTGAAGTGGGTCGCGCTTGATGTCGCCGTGTTCCCCTCCGCATCTTCTGCAACGATGATGAAGTAGTAGTCCGTGCTGGTCGCCAAACCCTCGAGGAGCACGCTGTGCTCGCTGTCGAATGAGGCTACGGACTCCTTCATGTCGGGGTCAAGGTCAATGTTGCTGTCGTTGTCATACCAGACCGTCCCCTTTGCATCCTCGTCCGTCTCCCATGCAACTTCCGCCGATGATGTGCTGATGTCGTTCACATCAATGTCTTCGAAGTCCGGGGCCGAGGTATCAGACGGCTCATCGCCGGTTGTGAAGTGTTTGACGCTTGATGTCGCAGTGTTCCCCGCCTTGTCTTTTGCAACAATGACGAAGAAATATTCCGTGTCTTGCTCGAGACCGTCAAGAGAAATTTCGTGTGATGTACGGAACGTCGATACGGACTCCTTCATGTCGGGGTCAAGGTCAATGTTGCTGTCATCGTCGTACCAGACAATGCCTGATGCTTTTTCGTTTGTTTCCCATGCAATTTTTGCTCCGTCATCTGAAACATCGTCCACGTCAATTTCTTTGAACGTGGGCGCCGTTGTGTCAGCATCATCGTCATCGTCATCATCGTCGTCCCACCAACCATTAAATTTCTTCGCGATACCGCCGGGCACGTTTGAACATCCGGAGATGTCAATCATGTGTCCGCCGATTTTCTTCTTCTGGCCGGGTGCGATGAGTTTACCCCACGCTTTGCATGTGAAGTCGTCGTCATCGAGAAGATCGTTCAGTTTTTTGAGTGTCTTCGGTCCCACAAATCCGACCTGTTCAAGGCCGTACTTCTTTTGAAACTTCAGCACCGCCCTTTCCGTCAGCGGGCCGTAGTAGCCGGTGATAAGACCTTCCGGATAAATCTCCGGGTCCGCTGCAAGAATTTCCTGGAGCGCTTTGACGTCGTCGCTCGACATGCCAAGACGAAGCTCCCGTGCAAGCGCGACCGTTTCCCTGAGTTCTTTCTGCAGGTTTGACTGCTTATTCATAAGCGCCGCAATTTCGTCCTGGAGATCTTTAATCTGCTGCAGCAAGTTCTCAAGCTTGCTAACGTCGCTTGATGTCGAAGTCTCCGCCCGCGCAAATACCGGAACAAACGAAACGGCTAAGAGAAAGCCGAATCCAAGTGCTGCTAACTTGTTTTTCATAGAATGAAATTAAAGAGTAAAAACACTTAGTAAAAACGACTGACCGCGAATCAAAAAGTCGATTCGGCGGTTCTATATAGTGCATGCGCTGTTTTGGCGCAAAGGTTACACCAAAAAAGCACCGGAAAATGGAAGCGAGCCGGCGTCAAGATGCTCTTCTATTGCGCCTTTGAGAACAAGCCGAAAAGCGCCTTAATTCCCGAAAGATTTCGTTCCCACTCAACTGTTTCGTGCGTCGAGAGTTCTACGGTAATCGCCGGAATGTTGACCGATGCGAGCCATCCTTCCGCGTCTCCTGTGATTGCGTATGCGTCAAATGAGTCAACTGCGGGATATCCTGCTGCTTTCGCGTATGTATTCATGACGTCGCGCGTCCTCGGCAAAATGCCGTTCTCGCATTCAGATGCATAAACCGCGTTCGCCTGACTGTGCCAGAAGACAACCGCATCGGGTTTTTCCGCAAGAATAAAATCGCGGAGCGCCGCCGCTTCAGGTTCTGAAAACGGCGCCGTGCCCGCCGAGACCGTCTGCCCGCGCCACGTGCTTTCCGGCTGCCATTTACAATTGAAGTTGCGGTTCAAGTCCACGTCGCGCGCGTTGAAACGTGCGCTTGCTTGCACGGTTTCATCCGCAATAACATCGGCTGCCGTGAATCTTCCTTCCTTCCCGGTGACCTTAAAGATTCCGTCCGGGTTTGCTGACGGCACAACCGTTACCGAGATACCGCTCGGAATGATTTCGGGGTTTGCGTCGAGATACTCCATGAATTGGTAGGCCAGGAGCACGCTGTTCCATTCATAACCGCCATGCACGCCGCCGACGAACAAAAGACGCGAGTCCCCTGTTCCCCATGTATAGCTTTCAATCGCGCGGCCTTCGACAGACGTGCCGATGACTTCACGCGTGGATGTTGCCTGCGGCAACGGAGCGGGCGTGCTCTCCGGAGCACGCCCGCGAACCGCGAAGAAAATACCGACGATTACAATCGCGAGAACGACAACAGCCGCAACGATTCGCTTTGCGAAAGGAGTCATCGTGTGTTCGCTGTATTAGTTTGCGTAGGATGCAAGAACCGCCTCAACACCAGCCTTGTTCTTTGACCACTCGGTGTCGTTGTGTGTTGTGAGAAGCACGCTTGCCGCGTGTATACCCTGCTTCGCGAGCCAGTTCGCCATGTCACCGCTTGTCTCATAGAAGTCGAAACTTTCGTATGCGGGGTACCCCGATGCTTTTGCGAACGCGTTGGTGAGTTCTTTTGTTTCTGCAGATACCGCGCCGTCGCAGCTTGAGCTGTACACGCCGCCTGCTGCGCTGTACCAGATGATTGCCGCGTCCGGAGCAAGCTTCATAACGTAATCACGAAGCGCCGCACTTTCCGGTTCAGAGAACGCCGCCGTGCCGCCTGAAACAGGCTTGTTCTGCCATACGCCCGTTGCTTTCCACTGACAGTCAAAATTACGGTTGAGATCAACATTGTTCGCGTTGAAACGGCCGGATACAAGAACATCCTGTGCTGTTGCAACGTCTGCTTTTGCGAAGCGTCCTTCTTTGCCCGTTGCCTTGAACAAGCCGTCCGGGTTTGCAACAGGAATCACTGTCACGCGAATATTTTCCGGAACGACAGTCGGATTTGCTTTGAGATAATCCATCAGTTCATATGCGACAAGCGCCGTGTTCCACGCATAGCCGCCGTGGAGTCCTCCGACAAAGAGCAGCTCCGTGTCTCCGTTACCAAAGTGATACGCTGTGATGTCGCGTCCCTCTACCGACGAGCCGATGACAAATTCTGAACCCGTGTCTTGCGGTTCACCTGTCACAGCCGTCGTTGTCGCGGGAGAGGTTGTTGCGTTGTCATCAACCGGTCCCGGTGTCGCGGGCGCTTTCTTCATGAGAAAGTAACCGCCGGCAACAATAACAATGAGCACAAGAACCCAAATGATTGTGTTTTTCATATGCGGATAGTATAGAACAGGGC
>CAZSMD010000003.1:0-32006 GCA_964608145.1 uncultured Candidatus Saccharibacteria bacterium
CACATATGATTAGAAAGCGAATTAGAAATTAAAAATTTAATGTATACAACTCAAATGGCTTTTGCAGACACAGGTACAGTAATCGCAAACTCACTTGCGAACCTTTGGGCTGGCGTTATCGGCTTCCTTCCGGAGCTCATCATCGCCATCCTTATCTTCATCGTCGGTTGGATCATCGCAACCCTCCTCGGACGTGCAGTTGACCAGATTGTGAAGGCAATCAAACTCGACAACGCGCTCCGCGGCGCAGGCTTGGAACAGACACTCTCTCGCGCAGGATTCTCCCTTAATTCAGGCCGTTTCTTGGGTGAATTGGTGAAATGGTTCATTATCGTCGTCTTCTTGGTCGCAGCACTCGAAGTTATGAAGCTCGACCAGGTAACGCTCTTCTTGCGTCAGGTTGTCCTCGGATACCTCCCGCAGGTTATCGTTGCGGTTCTCATCATGCTCGTTGCAGTGGTGATCGCAGAGGCGATGCGCAAGCTTGTCGTTGCGTCAGCAAAGGCAGCACACATCCGCTCAGCAGGATTTCTCGGTGCGTTGACGAAGTGGGCAATCTGGATCTTTGCGCTTCTCGCGGCACTCCTCCAGTTGGGCATCGCAGTCGCATTCCTTCAGACGCTCTTCACAGGTATTGTTGTTGCGCTCTCGCTCGCATTTGGTCTCTCATTTGGTTTGGGAGGTCAGGGTGCAGCAGCTCGCTACATCGACCACCTTTCTGCAGAGATGAAGGATCGAGAATAAACGCTCAATTCTTTGACACGGAAAACCGCGGTTGGATTGACCCAACCGCGGTTTTCTTTTATTCTCGTGGAAGATTCATATTCACGAAGTACTGTTCCGACATAATCGGAGAGAGGGGGATACAACGTTGACCTTCGGGGAGCTCGAACGGCGGCTGCATTTTCCGAGAAAAATTTTCATGATTTGCTCGTGGCTTCTGACGGTTTTTCTCGCGATGATCATCGGGGTTGAGGGAGAAGTTGCCGGTGTGGTTCCTCTGTCGTTTGTTTGGGCCGCCGCATTGCTGGGTACATTGCTTCTCGACACCTTGCTCAGGTGGCGTGCCAACAGAAAGCTCACTCCCTTCAAGCGTGCGTGGCTTCGGCGATTTGAGGATACGGAATTTCTCCTCGGACTCATTGGTAAAGATGTACTTGACCCGATTGAACGGGATTTCATCGGTCAGGGGTGGGGGAAGATTTCGTCCCGGGCTGCAATTCCGCGCGAAAAAGCCGAGCTAATCGGCTACGTCATGAAAATCGGCTCGCTTTTTGTGGCCGAGATGGTGTATACGGGGAAACTCGCGCACGGTTCGCTTGATGCAGGAGGCAAGACAACACTTCTCATCGGCCCCACCGTCTTCGATGCCGCCGAGAAGAAATACCCGCTCGATGATTTCAACACCAGCGACACGCATCGTGCTTCAAATCTCTACGTCGTCGGGGATCTTCCAAGGAGAAACAATGACGGAACTCGAATCAGACGTCGTCCGGCATCTCTGGAGAGGGAAGAGGAGCGTTTCACCAACTGAGGCCGAAGATCGTGCGACATGTTTCCACGGTGGTCCGCACATCTTCTGGGCGACTCTGGTCGGGATGATGGTGGGCGGCACCGTTCGCTCCGAGGGCGGCGCGCTTCTGCCGCCGAATGTTCCGTTCGAAGAGGATCCCGCCTGGCTCACAACCACATCTCCGTGAACGCTCTTTCTCTGCCCGGTCGCGTACGCGCGACCGGGCAGTTCTCATTTTTTAGGTTTCAAAAAATGTTGCCGCCGGCGGATTTTGTTATGTTTCGTCGGGAACCTATCCCCAGGGAATCCACATACGGCCTTAAAATATTTGACGAAAACCTGCTCGCTGTGTACAATGACTCCGCTTTAGGGGTAATGCGCTACAAGCGTATTTTTATTCGCTCTCTCTTTCGCTGCTTCGCGTAGTGAATGGGCGGGAAAAGCTTTATATACAAACGTTTTTTAATTAGCACTAACTCTAAAATCTATGACAGATTTTGATCGTTCAAAGCCGCACCTCAACGTTGGTACCATCGGACACGTTGACCACGGCAAGACAACGCTCACGGCGGCAATCCTCCACGTCCTCGACTTGAACAAGGACAAGGGATACGGCGCGCGCGTTGAAGGTATTGATAACATCGACAAGGCACCGGAAGAGAAGGCGCGTGGTATTACCATCTCGCTCCACCACTCTGAATACTGGACACCGGGCCGCCACTACGCACACATCGATGCTCCGGGACACGCGGACTACATCAAGAACATGATTACCGGTGCCGCTCAAATGGACGGCGCAGTACTCGTGGTTGCCGCAACCGACGGTGTGATGCCCCAGACACGCGAACACATTCTCCTTGCACGCCAGGTTGGTGTGCCGAAGGTTATTGTTTTCCTCAACAAGTGCGACATGGTTCCCGACCAGGAACTCATCGACCTCGTTGAAGAGGAAATCCGCGAATTGCTCGACAAGCAGCAGTACGACGGAAAGAACGCACCGATTATCCGCGGTTCGGGTTTGAAGGGTCTCGAGGCGAAATCAGCAGATGACGAATGGGCAATGAAGATCATGGAGCTCGTCAACGCAATCGACACGTACATTCCGACTCCGGTCCGTGAGACAGACAAGCCGTTCCTCATGCCGGTTGAAGACATCTTCTCGATTGAAGGACGCGGTACCGTGGTTACCGGCCGCATCGAGCGCGGTATGATCAAGGTTGGCCAGGACGTTGAAGTTGTTGGTCTCGCACCGACACAGAAGACGACGGTCACCGGTATTGAAATGTTCAACAAGTCTCTCTCTGAGGGACAGGCCGGAGACAACGCAGGTATTCTTGTCCGCGGTTTGAAGAAAGAGGACGTTACCCGCGGTCAGGTTATCGCAGCTCCGGGTTCGGTAACTCCGCACACCGACTTCACTGCAGAAGTGTACATTCTCTCGAAGGATGAAGGAGGACGCCACACGCCATTTATCTCAGGATACAAGCCGCAGTTCTACGTTCGTACGACTGACGTGACCGGTGAGGTTACGCTTGCCGAAGGAACGCAGATGGTGATGCCTGGTGACACGGTTACCTTCACTGTTAAGCTCACCGCCCCCGTTGCTCTTGAAGAGCAGCAGCGCTTCGCAATCCGCGAAGGAGGCAAGACGGTTGGTGCAGGTGTTGTCACAAAGATTATCGCGTAAGGTTTAGAGTGATAGGTTCCGCAGTTGACCAAACGGCTCGGAACCTATACTCTGCACCCTAGCAGAAGACGTACCATGACAACAAAAAAGACATCAGCAAAGACAGCAAAAGGGCATGAAGAAACTCCGCACAAGCTGCGCATTCGCGTGCGCGCCTACGAGAGCAAGCTTCTCGATGCCTCAGTGAAGCAGATTATGGACACGGCAGTCCGGTATGACGCCGAAGTTATCGGTCCGATTCCGCTTCCGACAGAAAAGACAAAGTTTACGGTTATCCGTGGTGCCTTTATCGACAAAGATTCCCGCGAGCAGTTTGAAATGCGTGTGCACAAGCGCGTCCTTGATATTTTGAACCCGACACCGAAAGTGATTGAATCTCTGACGTCGCTTTCACTCCCGTCCGGGGTGAACATTGAAGTCAAGATGATGTAACAAAATCCGCCCGAAAGGGCGGATTTTCATATAGAAAAAACCGCCGCCCATCGAGGGGTGGCGGATACCGTAGTGGCAACAGGTCACTCAGGCCTCGTTTTTTGGGAGAAGCGGTTCTGCATCTTCTTCAATATTGCACTCCCCGTAGCACTCGCCGCTCGGCGTATGAACGCGGAACATGTGTACGACGACCTTCTTCGTGTCGTATGCACTTTTCGAAAAAGCCCGGATGGTCTCAAGAGATCCGTAGGCACACACGAGAAGTTCCCGCGCTGCCCGATCGGTTTCGCCGTTGAAGTACCTGGACTCTTCTTCAAGCGTTGTGAGCTCCACGACATGGATGCTGATTTCAGAGACCAACAGTTCTGATATCCCTCCGTTCTCCGTGCTCTTCTGTACCTCGGACTCCTGCTGCGTCTGTTCCGCACAGTATCCGTAGCACTGTCCGTCGGAGGACCGTACTGTCAGACGGTAGGCAACGATCATGTCCTCAGAACTGTTCTCCTTGCTCAGGCGGAACTGCTCGAGAAGCACGATGCGCTCGCGCTCGAGCCGTGTTGTTTTGTCTTTGAAGTATGCCCTGTCTTCCTCGGGAGTTGAAAATGTCCTGGTGAGTGGCCGAACGATTTCGTCGAGGATAAGGACGGGCAGCTCTGTCTTTTGAGGCTCGTCTTGAGCGAGAACCGAAGCGATCAGACATACTGCGGCGGCGAACGCGGTCAGCAGTTTCTTCATCTCATTTCTCCTTTATTCTGAACAGAACCTTACTCGCACCTGAGTTTTTGTCAAACTTGCATCCGAAACGGTGCTCGTGTATAGTGTTCCCACTTGCGCCATGTCCCCGCGGGGGACCTCTGGACTTAGCCCCGCCCGGGCTTTGTCCCGGGCGGGGCAAAAACGTTTCAAAAATGAAATTTATCCTCGGTACAAAACAACACATGATGCAGGTCTTTGACGACAAAGGCCGTGCACACCCTGCAACACTCGTTTCTATTTTGCCGGGTGCGGTAACACAGGTGAAAACAAACGAAAAAGACGGCTACACGGCGGTGCAGGTTGGTTTTGGTGCAAAAAAAGACAAACACGTCAACAAGGCGCAGAAAACAAAGGGTTCGTTTGCGCACTACAAAGAGCTTCGCGCAGAGGATGTTACCGGCTACACCGTCGGTGATGCGGTTACGATTGAAGCGTTTGCCGTCGGCGATACGCTTGAAGTTGCGGGTATTTCAAAAGCAAAGGGCTTTCAGGGTGTCGTGAAGCGCCACGGTTTCCACGGCGGACGACGCACGCACGGTCAGAAACACTCTGAGCGCGAGCCGGGCTCAATCGGCGGAGCGGGCCGCGCCGGAGGCCGCGTCGCAAAGGGAATGCGCATGGCAGGACGCATGGGCGGCGACCGTATTACGGTCAAAAATCTCAAAGTACTTCAAATTGACGCAGAGGGCGGGCACATCCTTGTTTCAGGAGCAGTTCCCGGCCGCCGCGGCACATTGCTTGAACTCTATGGAAACTAAGAAAACAGCACAAAAGAAAACAGCTGCGAAGCGAACACCGCGCACGGCAAAGGCAGAGACGGTAAAAAAACCGAAGGCGGCTCCTTCCGCAGGCGCGCTTTCAGCACCCGTCTACAACACGCTCGGCAAGGAAGTTGGAACAATTGCGCTCCCGGGGAACGTATTTGGTGCCCGTTTTAATGCAGACCTTGTACACCAGGTGGTGACATCGATGCAGTCAAATGCGCGTGCAGGACGCGGTTTGGCACACACGAAGGACCGCAGCGAAGTTCGCGGTGGTGGTAAAAAGCCGTGGCGACAGAAAGGAACAGGACGTGCGCGTCACGGTTCAAGCCGTTCCCCCATCTGGGTTGGCGGTGGTGTGACGCACGGACCGCGCACGGATAAGGACTACTCGCGCCGCGTACCGAAGGGAATGCGCACAACAGCTCTCTACGCGACGCTGTCTCAGAAACTCAAGAGCGGCCAGGTGCTGTTTGTTGATTCGATTACATTCAAAGAACCGAAGACCGCAGAGGGCAAAAACATTCTCGAGAACCTCGCAAAAATTTCCGGTTTTGAGACTCTTTTCTCAAAGAAAAACAACGCAGCGTTGATTGCACTCTCATCAAACAACACGAACGCCAAAAAGAGCTTCGCAAACCTCGGCAACATCGCTGTTGAAGAGGTACGGAACCTGAATCCGATTGATCTTCTGAGTGCAACGGTTGTGATTATTGAAAATCCCGAAGAGTCGGTAAAGCAACTTGCAAAAGTTAATGCATAAAGACGCGTATGCTGTTTAAACGAAAAGAAAACAAAGAATCCGCAAAGGCAAAGTTCTCCCTCTTCGCAAAGAAGTCGAAGGACGATGTGCTTGATGTAAAAGCGCCGTCAAAAACTGCGCCGAAAAAGGTTGCTGCCGAACACGCAAAGGACCAGAAGACGTTCAAGGAAACTATTGCAACCGGAAAAGTGTCTCCGGACATTCTTTCACACCCGCGCATTACCGAAAAAGCATCTGCAAGCGCATCAGCAAACGTGTATGTGTTTGATGTCGCACCGTACGCGAACAAAAAACAGATTGCAGAAGCAGTGCGGGACATTTACAAAATTTCTCCGGTCAAAGTCCGCGTTGCAAAGATTGCAACAAAGATGTCGACAAACCGCCGCGGCGGCAAGAGCGTGACAGGAGGCGGCAAAAAGGCGTACGTGTATCTCAAGCAGGGGGACACGATTGAATTAGTGTAAAGTTATAAAGTTTATAAAGTTGTAAAGAAACAGGAGAAAGAAATTGCTTTAAGAACTTTATGAACTTGATAAACTGACATCCATTTATGAAACACCACAAACCAACAAGCGCAGGACGGCGAGACTCGGTATCACTCAACTACCGCGAGCTCCTTTCGAGCAACAACAACCGTCCGCACAAAGCCCTCGTGAAAGGCGGCAAGCGACGTGTCGGCCGAAACAGTTTCGGACGGCTCACGACGCGCTCAATCGGCGGCGGCCACAAGCGCCGGTTCCGTGACGTGGACTTCTTGTACGATAAGCGCGACATCAAAGCGCGCGTTGAGAGCATTGAATACGATCCGAACCGATCAGGTTTTGTTGCGCTCATTTGTTACGCAGACGGCGAGCGCCGGTACATTCTTGCACCGCAGTCGGTAAAAGTCGGAGACACACTCATCACATCTGAGAAAGCAGCGTTCACACCGGGCAACCGATTGCCGCTTGCGAAGATTCCCGTTGGTACGTTTGTGTACAACATTGAAGCGAAGCCCATGGGCGGCGCAAAAATTGCACGCTCCGCGGGAAACTACGCTGAAGTCGTTGCACACGACGGTCCGTACTCGCTCATTAAGATGCCGTCATCGGAAATCCGGCGTGTTTCTGAAAAAGCATGGGCATCAATCGGTGAGGTTTCAAACCCTGAAGCAAAACTCGTGAACCTCGGAAAAGCAGGACGCACCCGCTGGATGGGCGTGCGGCCGAAAGTACGCGGTACCGCGATGAACCCTGTTGACCACCCGCACGGTGGTGGTGAAGGACGCCAGGGACGCGGACACCGACGCGCACGCACACGACACGGAAAGCCGACCGGAAAGGGACACAAGACGCGCCGCCCGAAAAAATACTCAAACTTCCTCATCGTTTCTCGCCGCAAAGTCGGCAAGAGCCGGGGATAAACGAAACCACTCCGCTTCCACGGAGTGGTTTTTATATATGTAGAAAGGCACCGCGATGTACTGCGGTGCCTTTTGTGACCCAGAGTTGCGAACTGGCAACTCTCCTCGGTGGGTCGTCAGCCGACGGCGGGCGAGAGGTACGCGAGTCCCCGGAAGAAATCCGAGAACCTCGAGGTGGGGTAGAACCTCCCCCCGACCTTGACGCCGATCTCACCGTCGTCCCTCTTCTCGATGTGGCCCTCGACGGTGCCGCCGCTCTTCTTGGTGCAGCGGACTTTGCGTCCCACGTCCCCTTCGAACATATGCTTCTCCTCCAACATCAGTCCCCTCCATTGGGGACTAAATTCTTAGGGAATACTGCGGTACTACCTGGATATGTATTATACACCCCTTTTTAAAAAATGCAAGTCGCTGTGGATAATGTGTTTATTTTTCAAAGGTAAAACAATTTTAAAGCATTTGACATCTTCTCCGGATTTGCTATGATGCCTCGGTGAGCCGCAGTGGCTCATTTTTTAGCGGATATGAGTCGATCACTCAAAAAAGGACCGTATATCAACCAGAGGCTTATTCAGAAGCTCTCAAAACAGAAGGCCGGAGGCCCGGCGATTAAGACGTGGGCACGCGCAAGCGTTATCACGCCTGAAATGGTGGGCTACACTTTCGGCGTTCACAACGGCAAGACATTTGTCGACGTGTTTGTGACTGAAGAAATGGTTGGACACCGCCTCGGAGAGTTTTCACCGACACGCTTGTTCCGCCGACACGGTGGTCAGATGCAGAAGGCGCTCGACCAGGCGAAGAAAGATGCAGAAATTGCAGCAGCAAAGTCCGCAAAGGGGGCAGCTGAAAGTGCAGCGGCACCAAAGAAGTAGTCAAAAGTTTTAAAGTTATAAAGTTTGTAAAGTCGTAAAAATCACAAGAACCAAGAAGTTTACTTTGTAACCTTATAACTTTCTACTTTATAAACTCATGAAAGCGTACCTCAAAAACTACCGACAATCACCGCGCAAGGTTCGCCTTGTTGCTGATTTGATTAAGGGAAAGCCGGTACGCCGTGCGCTTTTGATTTTGGATACAACACCGAAGCGTGCAACAGTGCAGCTGAAGAAGCTTGTTGCATCAGCGCTTGCAAACGCAAAGGCGCAGAACATGGACATTGAATCGCTTTTCATCCAGGAGATGCGCGTTGACAAGGGTTTGACGATGCACCGCTATATGCCGAAAGCGCACGGACGAGCATCACGATTCGACAAGCACGCAAGTCATGTCGTACTCACGCTCGGTCAAACCTCGCGTGAGAAATCACAAGCACCAGGCACCAGATCCGAAACAAAGAAAAGCATAAAACCAAAGGCAGAGAAGAAACCTAAGGCAAAAAAATCCTAACGCTGCATTCTATCTTCTAGATCCCATCTTCTAATTGTATGACCCACAGAGTACATCCATTTGCACACCGCCTCGGCATTCTTCGTGACTGGCAGTCACGCTGGTTTGCCCGTCGCGGAAACTATCAGGCATTCCTCCGAACGGATGTGCTTATTCGTAAGTTTCTTGCGAAGGCGCTTACCGGTATGTATGTGAGCTCGGTTGACATTGAACGACAGAGTGCACAGCTCAAGATTACCGTCAAAACGTCACGACCGGGTCTCATCATCGGACGCTCAGGAGAAGGCATCGGCAAAATCAAAAAGGCACTTGACCAGTATGTCGCAAAGCAGAAGCTTGTCGGCGCAGATCAGGTGAAGTTTGAGATTGAAGAGGTGAAGTCTCCCGAGTCGCATGCAGCAATCGTTGCAGCGATGGTAAAAGAGGGAATTGAAAAGCGTTTTCCGTTTCGCCGTGTGCTGAAACAGACGGTTGAAAAGGTCATGGCAAACCGGGACGTACAGGGAGTCCGCATCCACTTGTCAGGACGCCTGGGCGGTGCTGACATGGCACGCCGCGAGCAGATTAAGAAAGGCCGCATTCCGCTCCAGACATTCCGTGCAGACATCGACTACGCGCACGATGAGGCGCACATTCCTCAGGGACAGATCGGCATTCGTGTCTGGATCTACCGCGGGGACGTATTTGAAAAACCGACCGCATAACTAAGACATCCGTATGCTGTTTCCTAAGAAAGTAAAACACCGAAAATGGCAGTCAGACCGGCGCAACCCGAAGCGTGTGGGTGTTGCGACGCGTGGTACGACTATCGCCTTCGGTTCATACGGTTTGAAATCGCTTGCCCGCGGTCGCGTGACCAGCAACCAGATTGAAGCATCACGACGTGTTATGCGTCGCGCACTTGGCAAGAACGGTACAATCTGGACACGTATTTTTCCGGACCGGCCGTACACGGCAAAGGGCGCAGAAGTGGGAATGGGTAAGGGAAAAGGAGACCCGCAGGGTTTTGTGTTCGAAGTGGAACCGGGACGCCTGTTGTTTGAAGTAGACGGTGTACCGAAGGATGTTGCATTCGAAGTACTCCGCAAAGGAGGCGCAAAAATGTCAGTAAAGACTAAAATTGTTTCCCGAGCATAACGTATATGGCACGCATCAGTGATGTACAAAAGAAAAAGGACGCAGAACTCCGCGCATTCGTGCAGGAGAAACGGGAGGCACTTCGCCAAGAGCGTTTTGCAATTGCCGGAAGCAAGGGCCGCGATGTAAAAAAGATGCGCGCGGACCGTCGGGACATTGCGCGTGCGCTTACTGAACTTTCCCGCCGACGTAAGGAGGCGATGGCGGCTCACTAAAACACCATGACCGAAGTAACCACAAAAAAGAAGATACTCAAGGGCGTTGTTGTTTCAGACAAAATGAAAGACACCGTTGTTGTTTCTGTTGAGCGCTACATCAAGCACCCGAAGTACGGTAAGTTCATGAACAGGCGCAAGAAATACCACGCGCACGATGCGGGCAACACGAAACATGTCGGCGATCTCGTGACTATTGAAGAAACACGTCCGATGTCGAAGACGAAGCATTTTAAGGTCATTGGCTAAACACTCTGTATGATTCAACCACGATCCATCGTGAATATTGCTGATAACTCAGGCGCCAAGATTGGACGTGTGTTCAAGGTGCTCGGCGGTTCAAAACGACGCTACGCTGAAATCGGCGACGTGGTGGTGATTTCAATTCAGACCGCAGAACCACGCAAGGCGGTAAAGAAGAAGGATGTCGTACGCGCCGTTGTTGTACGCCAGACAAAGGCATTCCGACGCTTTGACGGTTCCTATGTCCGCTTTGATGAGAACGCAGTAGTCTTGGTGGATACCGTAAAGCGTGAGCCAAAGGCAAACCGCATCTTCGGTCCCATCCCGCGCGAACTCTCTGACAAGGGATACCAGAAAATTGTGTCGCTTGCTCCTGAAGTTGTCTAAATCTATATGCACGTAAAAAAAGGAGACAAAGTAATAGTGATTACCGGAGCCCACAAGGGTGAGACAGGCAGCGTGCTCAAGGTGTTCCCGAAGGCAGACAAGGTTGTCGTTGAAGGCGTCAACAAAAAGAAAAAGCACCAGCGGGCGAAAAAGGGCAGCACAAAAGGCCAGATTATCGAGAAAACAATGCCGATTCACGCATCGAACGTCCGCAAGGCATAGTAGTTGTATTTCACCATCATGCAGACCGTAAAAGAAAAACAGAATAAGGCGTTTGCATCCCTCAAGGATGCTCTCGGTGCGACAAATACCATGGCAATCCCGCGATTGTCGAAGGTTGTCGTATCTACCGGCGTGGGTTCAGCGAAGGATAAGAACAAGGTTGAGCTCATTCAGGACCGGCTCGTCAAAATAACCGGACAGAAATCTGCACCCCGAGGCGCAAAGAAATCAATCGCATCATTTAAGCTCCGCGAGGGTCAAATTATCGGTTTCCAGGTAACGCTTCGCGGTCAGCGCATGTACGATTTTCTCGACCGATTGATTAACGTTGCCCTTCCGCGTACCCGTGACTTCCGTGGCATCAACCGCTCATCCATTGACCCCATGGGGAACATTACGATTGGCATCAAAGAGCACACAATTTTCCCTGAAACGGCGGACGAGGAGGCACGCGATGTGTTCAGCTTGGCGGTAACTATCGTTTCAACGGCGAAGAATAAGAAGGACGCCGAGACGTTCTTCGAATACATCGGCATTCCGTTCAAAAAGCCGGGTGACGAGACCAAGAAAAAGCGCAAATAACAGTAATCGCCCGCCTCGCAAGAGGCGGGCGATTTCGTTGACAGAGAACGAAGCGTCTGCTACACTCCTAGAGCGCTTCAGAGCGCTTTTTTATCGACATACCATGGCTCGCAAAGCAATCATCGCAAGAGACAAGAAGCGACGCGTACTGATTGAGCGTGCGAAAGATAAACGGGCGGCACTCAAGGAGACCCATGACTACGAGAAATTGCAGTCACTCCCCAAAAATGCCTCACCCGTTCGCACCAAGAATCGTTGCTTCAAGTGTGGACGTCCGCGTGGCTACATGCGGGAGTTCGGCTTGTGCCGCATTTGCTTCCGAGAGCTTGCAAACAAAGGTATGATTCCGGGTGTGAAAAAATCATCATGGTAACCGATCCAATTTCAAACTTCATCATCAGCATCAAGAACGCCGCACACGCAGGAAAGCCGGTAGCGCGCGTTCCGTACTCCCGTCTCAAGGAAGCGATTGCCGACGTGCTTGTGCGCGAAGGTTATCTCACGGGTTTTGAGAAAAAAGGCAAGCGTGTCCGCAAACACCTCGAAGTAACGCTGTTTTCAAATAACGGCGGATTTCGTGTGCATGACGTACAACGGCTGTCAAAACCGAGCAAGCGCGTCTACATGAGCATGCGAGAGATTAAGCCGGTGCGTAACGGGTACGGTCATATTGTGCTCTCGACGCCGCAGGGTGTTATGACGGGAGACGAGGCAAAGAAGGCAAAGGTCGGAGGAGAGGCGCTTTTTCTCATCTGGTAAATTTGTATGTCACGAATCGGCAAACAACACATGATTCTTCCGGCGGGGGTAACCGTTGCCGTTGACGGGGACCGCGTTACGGTCAAAGGCCCGTTGGGTGAACTTTCACGCGCGTTCTCTTCCGATGTCACTGTTTCGGTTGTCGACAACGGTGTTATCGTGACTCCGCGCAAGGACGCGAAGGAGTTCTATGCAATCTGGGGAACAGTTGCGGCGCACATCGCAAACATGATTGCGGGCGTGCAGAAGCCGTACGAAAAGAAACTCATTCTTGAAGGTGTCGGATTCCGCGTTGAAATGAAGGGCGAAGAGCTCGTTATGCAACTCGGGTTTTCGCACCCTGTTTCTGTACAAATTCCCAAAGGCCTCACGGTATCGGTTGAAAAAAACAACATTGCGATTTCGGGCATTGATAAGGAACTTGTCGGGCAGTTTGCTGCCGAGCTCCGCGCACAGAAGCCGCCGGAACCC
Organism: uncultured Candidatus Saccharibacteria bacterium; assembly: GCA_964608145.1. Lineage (GTDB taxonomy): Bacteria > Patescibacteriota > Minisyncoccia > Phycocordibacterales > EsbW-18 > EsbW-18. The sequence continues at coordinate 12,720 of CAZSMD010000003.1, forward strand.
TACAAGGGTAAGGGAATGCGCTATGCCGACGAGGTTATCCGTCGCAAGGAAGGAAAGCGTGCAGCATAAGCGAAACGCAGTGACCAAATCCCAAACTCCAAACACCAAATTCCACTAGCATGCAGAACAAAAAGGAAAAAAGAATACGACGTCACGCTCGCGTACGAGCGAAAATCAGCGGAACCCCGGAACGCCCGCGCCTTGCGGTGTTCAAGTCAAACCGCTACATCTCCGCACAGCTTATTGACGACGTTGCGGGTGCGACGCTTGTGTCAGCGACATCGCGCGGCATGAAAGGCGCACTTCGTGTATCGGCAAAGGCAGTCGGAAAAGAAATCGCAAAAGGCGCGAAGGCAAAAGGTGTCGACACCGTTGTCTTTGACCGCGGCGGTTTCTCGTACGAAGGTGCTATTCAGGATCTTGCTGAAGGCGCACGTGAAGGCGGACTCACTTTTTAAACTACCAGTATGACTGACACATTGAACACAAACGAACAGGAGAACGGAGGGGCAACAGTAGTTGTTCCGGATGTTGTTGCAGAAGCACCGGCTGCTCCCGAACGTCAGGCGGAAGACCGCGGACGGGGCGGGGACCGTCATTTTTCGAAGAACCCGCGCCGCGCACCGCGTGCCCGGGCTGAACGCGTGAAGCCGGAATTTGACCAACGCATTATCGATATTCGCCGTGTGACCCGCGTGGTTGCCGGAGGACGCCGATTCAGTTTCAGCGTTGTCGTTGTTGCGGGAAACCGCAAGGGAAGTGTCGGTGTCGGCACAGGGAAAGCGGGAGACACGGCGCTTGCTGTTGAAAAGGCATACCGCAGCGCACTCAAACACAAAATCCAGATTCCGCTTACCAAGAGCGGCTCAATCGCACACGAAGTTGAGGCAAAATACGCAAGCGGACGCGTATTCATGTACCCGGCGAAGGGGCGTGGTGTTATTGCCGGCGGTGCGGTACGTGACATCGTTGAGCTCGCAGGCTTGAAGGACATCGGCACAAAGATTATCTCGCCTTCAAAGAACAAACTGAACATTGCACAGGCGGCACTCAAGGCACTGCAGACGTTGCAGCCGCCGCGTGAGAAGAAGACGAACTAATCCATCACTATGCAGCTACACGAACTCAAAAGGAAAACACAAAATCGAAAGTCAAAGCGTGTCGGACGCGGCGGAAAGCGCGGCAAGACATCAGGACGCGGCCACAAAGGACAGAAGGCGCGTTCGGGACACCGAATTCGCCCGGAGATGCGCGATACCATCAAGAAAATCCCGAAAATGCGCGGACACGGCAAACACCGTGCAACAAGCGTGCGCGGCAACACCGTAAAGCCGTCAGTCATCAACCTGGGCACGATTGAAAAATACTTTGCGGCGGGAGACGTCGTAAGCCCGGAAACGCTCGTACAAAAGGGGCTTGTGCGCGGCCGCAAGGGTGCATTCCCGAAGGTAAAGATTCTCGGCAACGGCGTGCTCACAAAGAAGGTAACCTTCAAAGATGTTACGTTCTCGGCTAAGGTAGACAAAAAAGTCGGAGGAGAAAAATAATCTTCCGGAATTCGCATGGACGCACTCTTTCAAAAAATAAAACTTATCGTCCACGACCGGCAATTGCGCAACCGTATTTTGTTTGTGCTTGGCGCGCTTCTTGTGTCGCGTCTTCTTTCTGCTATTCCGATTCCCGGCATTGATCACGCAGCGCTCGCGCAATTTGTGGCGGATAACCAGTTCCTCGGTCTTGTCAACATCTTTTCAGGAGGCGGACTTTCAAGTCTCTCAATTGTCATGCTCGGTGTCGGTCCGTATATTACGGCATCTATCATCATGCAGCTTTTGACGGTGGTCTCGCCGCAGCTGAAGGCGATGTTCCATGAAGAAGGAGAGGCAGGGCGCCGGCGTGTGGCCCAGTACTCGCGGCTTTTGACGGTTCCCTTGGCGGCGCTTCAGGCGTTCGCATTTATCGTGCTTTTCCAGCGCAACGGCATTATTCCGGACCTTGACTCCATGTCGCTCGTTGCGAATATCATCATCATTACCGCGGGTTCGATGCTTCTGACCTGGCTCGGCGAGCTCATCAGTGAATTTGGAATCGGCAACGGTGTTTCCATCATCATCTTTTCAGGTATCGTTGCAGGTCTGCCGGCAACGCTCAATCAGCTTGCGTTTTCTTTCACACCGGAACAGCTTCCGCTCTATATCGGTTTTGCGGTGATTGCGCTCATCATTATTTTGGGTGTCGTCATCATCACCGAAGCGGAACGTCCGATTCCGATTACCTATGCGAAACGTATCCGCGGCAATAAAGTGTACGGCGGTGTCTCCACCTACCTGCCGCTGCGCGTGAACCAGGCGGGCGTCATGCCGATTATCTTCGCGCTCTCTATCCTGCTTTTCCCGCAGATGATTGCGAACTTCTTCGCGACGTCGGCAAACGGCATCCTGCAGTCAATCTCAAACTTTGTCCTCTCGGCGCTGAATCACCAGGCGCTCTACGGGTTCCTCTACTTTGCGCTCGTTTTCCTCTTCACGTACTTCTACACGGCAGTCACGTTTGATCCGGACGCGATTTCAAAGAATCTCCAGCGCTCAGGCGCGTTTATTCCCGGTATTCGCCCGGGGCAATCTACCGCGCTCCACATTGGCAACACGCTCACACGGCTGACGCTCTTGGGTGCGCTTTTCCTCTCGTTTATCGCCGTGCTGCCGCTAATCATGCGTTCAGCAACAGGCATCACTTCTCTCGCAATCGGTGGTACAGGGCTTCTCATCGTGGTTTCTGTGGTTATCGACTTCATCAAGAAGGTTGACGCACAGGTGACGATGCGGGAATATTAAAATACGAGCTTGTAGTTCGTAGCTTGTAGCTTGTAGAAAATACACCCCGCCCTCGTTTCCGAGGGCGGGGTTGTTCTGTTTCTGGTATGATGGGGCGTATGAAATGGAACACCATCGTTGTTTTGGGAAAACCAGGGAGCGGAAAAGGTACGCAGGCAAAATTGCTTGCTGACAAGAGCGGTTTCCGCCTTTTTGGCGCGTCTGACCATTTACGCAAGTTTGCGGCGGCGCACTCCACTGCCGGGGAGCGTATTCTTGATGACATTAATCATGGCGTGCTTGTCCCGCATTGGATTATGTCATCGTTGTGGATTATGGAGATGATGGATTTGGGGCAGGGTAACGGAATTATCTTCGACGGCGCGGTGCGCAAAGAGGAAGAGGCAAAACTTTTTCATGATGTCATGACGTGGCTTAAACGCCCGTACATTGTCGTCTATCTTGCGGTCAGTGACGAAGAACTCCGTAAGCGCCTTGAACTTCGCGCAGACGTTGAAGCGCGTGTTGATGACGACGGCGATGTCATCACAAAACGTCTTGAAGAGTATGCGAAGAATACACAACCGTCTCTCGATTTCTTTAAGACACAGGGGACGCTTCTTGAAATTGACGGAGAACGGACAATTGAGGAAATACACGCTGATCTCTGGGAGAAACTTGCATAACCATGACGCTGATTAAAACACCCGAAGAAATAGCGGTTTTACGCGAGGCGGGACGACGCCTCGCGCGTATTTTGCATGATGCAGGAGACATGGTTCGCCCGGGAGTTTCGACGAAGGAGCTTGATGAGTTTGTTGAAACGGAAATCAGAAAAGGCGGTGATGTTCCGGCATTTCTCAACTACAAACCGTCCGGAGCAGCAACGCCGTTTCCTGCAGCACTCTGTGTTTCCGTGAACGATGAGGCGGTGCACGGTATCCCATCCGCAGACCGTATTCTGAAAGACGGTGACATTGTGAGCCTGGATTCAGGCCTTATTCACAAGAACCTCATTTCCGACATGTGCATCACGGTTCCCGTCGGCGACGTTGATGAAACCGCGCGGCAGCTTATTGCACGCACAAAAAAGGCGATGCTCGCGGGCATCCACGCGGCTCGGGGGGGCGCGCATTTGGGCGATATAGGGGCGGCAATTGAAGAGTCAGTCGCGGGCTCCGGGTTTCGTATTGTTGAGGACTTGGGCGGACACGGTGTCGGGCACAAGGTGCACGAGCAGCCGCATATTTTTCACTATGGCACGAAGGGCGAGGGTCAGAAACTCGTCCCGGGCATGGTCATCACAATTGAGCCGACGATTTCAGAGGGCGGAAGCGACATAGATTTGGATGCTGACGGATGGACGTACAAGACAACCGACGGTTCCCGCTGCGCACAATTTGAACACACCATCGTTATTACCGACGGCGCACCGGAAATCCTTACGAGTAGCGTAGGTGAGTGAAATGGAAAAGCGGGCTTTTCCATTTCCGAGACGAGGAGCGGGTATGAGTAGCCATACTCATACGATGGTATAATTTTCATTATGGGTATTGAATCATTTCCAAAAGCAGCGGACTTTGATGAGGATGGTGGAGTAGAGCAAAAACCAAAAAAAGCGAGAAAACGCGGAAAATCGTTACGCCAGGAACGGCTTGGCGAAGAAAGCGAGGCGCTCTCTCCAGAACGGGCTCCTTTGGATAGGGCTCTAGAACAAACAGTGGACGATCTACGCTCGTCCTTTTTAGAAGTGTCGGCGGAACCGGTTATGGAAGAAGAAGGGTCTGTTGCTACTGGTATTGACGATGTTGTTGCAGAAGAAAAAATGGAGAAGGTAAACGAAGCATTTCTCTCGCACTTCAGTGTGCAACCCGAAACAGAAAGGACACCCTCAAAGTTTACGCAACGACATATTGATGAGCATCGCACGAGGATAGCGGCAGACGAAACGCTTTCAGAAAAAACGAAGAAAGAACTCTCGAATCTTGTCGACGAACTTCAAGAGATTAAAAAAGGGCTCAACATGAAGAGCTTCTCCCCGAAAGAAGCGGCCGACAAACGCCGCAGGGCGAACGATATTCTGGAGCGGCTCACGACCGGTGCCGAGAAGGGCATCACGAAAGAAAGAATCAATGAAATTGTAGCGGAACGTACAAGCATCGCTGAAGACAAAGAGGCGGCTGTCTCTGAGCCATTCTCGGTGCCTGAAGCAACAACACTACCACACGAGGCGGTCACGGAGGGAGAAACAAGCAAGATAGAAAGTGGAGTGCAACCTTCAGCCTCGGAAAAAACACCGAAGGAAATTATCGATGAGTGGTTGATGTCGGGGAAGGTGATTAAAGTTGAGAGAACGGGGGGCGGTGTTGAAGATGGCTGGAGAATTGCCCGCCTCTACGAAAACGGGGCTGCGGTGCTTTCACCCGATCAGAGCGTTCTCAAGAAAGTTCCCTTTGAAAAACTTATCGCGTGGCAAGGCCTGGAAGTCACTTCGAAAGAAGAGCTGGCGCGTGCGGAAGAAGCACCCCGGTCAGCTGAGCCCACCCCCCAGGAACCGGAAAAAGCCCAGGTTGCCTCCGTCGCCGAGGAAATACAATCTCCGGAAAATGCGGCAGAGATTGTTGCGGTGCAAAACGAACTTGCGGCACTTCCTGAAAAAACTCGCATGGAAACGGTTCGCGGATGGGCAGGTGTTGCTTTTACGGCACAAGAAATGAAAAACCGGGGTCTTGCCCGCGCTTTGCATTTTGCGAGCGGACTTTTTGGGAGCGAGGAAAACAAGCGAAAAGCGGACAGTGAAAAATCAGGAGTCCGGCTCCTTCTTGATGCATACGCCCGACAGTACGACGATCTTGCCCGTACTTCAGCAACACAGCGGGAGGTATTTGTAAAATCGGGTAAAGGAGTTGGCGGGTTTGCGACAAATGCAATTCTTACAACACGTGCGGGCTTGAGTTTGTTTGGACTTGCAAATCCGATTGGAAACATCGCAACATGGGGTACACTTTTTGCGCGCAGAGGCATTGAAGCGGTCAAGGAAACGCGCTTTGCAAAGCGAAGCGAGACGTTTCGAGTGCAGGACGAAGAGCTTGCTTTTGAAGAGGCAAAACGTCTTGAAACGTTGGCAAGTATTGAGTCGCAGAAAGGCACTGAAAAACTTACAGCGGACGACATTGCACGAGTGTACCTCCGCGAACTTCCCGATCTTGTCTTGAAGCGCCTCACCGGGGAATCACACCGGTATGCGGCAGCATTTGGTGTACGGAAAATTGTTGAGAAAATTCAAAGGGAAGTTGCCAACGCAGACAAGCTGCCCGAAGCGGCACGCCAGGCAAAAAAGGACGCAATTCTCAAAAAACACGGAAAAACACTTCGAGATCTTGACCGTATTGTCGGAAACGGGGCGACGATTGACTCCGTCAGTTTGAATCTTGTGCACGCAGGAATCTGGTCAAACCGTATCGCGACCGTACTTGCAATTGAATCACTGGCGGAGGGTGCACACGCCATCATCGAACGTCTCGGAGACCACGGAGATGTGGCGGAAGCCGTCACGGAAACCGTGCCGAAAGGCGGGGTTTCGGTTGTCCCCGCACAAGAAATGGCGGAGAGTCTTGGAGAGACGGAAGGACTCGATCTCTCGAATGTCGAAGCGCCGGAGGACCTGCCGGAGCCCGCCGTTATCGGACACGGCGGGAATATCTGGAGTTCTGCAAAAGATATCGCAGAAAAAGCGGGGCTCTCGAAAGAACAGTTTGCATCTGCATGGACGGAGTCCACGGTGGCTTTGCCCGACGGACGCGTAATCCCGCTTGCCGAGCTTAATCTGGTGCATGAAGGCGATACGCTCTCTTACGTTCCGGGCGAAGAGGGGGAAGCGGGGCATTTTGAATTTAACAACGGGTCAGAAATTCCGTTTGGTGACGCGACGAATCTGCCTGGGGCGGAGGATGCCGGTCACATTTCACATGAAGATTTTGAGCAGAAGCCGTGGAAGGAAGAGCCAATTCACACGGATACTTTTGAGCAAGCACCCTGGGAGGAAGAAACAGCGGACGGCACGTCGCTTCAAGATGTCGTTACCCCGGAGATGCTCACAGATACTGCCGGCGGCGAATCACCGGCAGAAACCACCGAATATTTTGAACCCCAGCCCGTTTCTGAGGGCTGGACGCTGCAGGAGCGCGTGGCATATGAATTTAACCGGGATATGCGGAATCTTTTTGGCGACGTCGATCCCGAACGTTCCGAGTGGCAGCAGTGGAAGGGAGTTTCCGCGAAGAAATTTATGGAATATCGTCTTGAAGAACAAACGCCTGCCCACTCACTTCTCATCTATCTCAAGGTGCTGATGCGGCAATCGCATCTGCGTCCGATTGGCGGTCTGTTTAGGCGCGAGGAAAAAATCGGGGATTTCGTCGAACGCGCACTTTCCGTTATTGCTTCGGAGGAGCGTTAGGGTGGATTGTGCGTAGGGGAGTTTTGGTATAGGGTATGAGTATTAGAAAATTAAAAAATACCTATGGGATTTGAAGGATTCAACCAAGAAAAAGGTCCTTATTCTGAAATAGAGAACCTACCTGAAGGAGGGGAAAAGGTAATTGAAGTGGAGGGCACATCTTATAAATTTTGGCGGGAAGGCGGTGAACTTATGGGGTCTGCTCTTCATGAATCGAAAAAAACAGAAGGACTGGGCCCATCAGGTTGGACAGATGCAGAAGCAATCAACGACGTTGGGGCATATATAGAAAAAGAAAAAGGGCTATAGTTTAAACACGTTCATAAAACACCCCGGCATGAATGCCGGGGTGTTTTATGTCGAGGTAGCCCTGATATACTAAAGGCATGGAACGGTTTGACATTCTTCCGCAGAAAAAGTTTGAAACGCCCGATGAAGAGGCGGCGTTTCTCCGTGAGCGGCTGAAGGAGCTTGAGCGGCGCGAAGTCGGCGCCGAAACGGCGCATGGGTCAGTACAGGCGCTCACAAAGGCATATACGCGCCACGCGCCCGAAACAGTGTTCACCAAGGGGCGCGTCATGCTGAAACCCGAGGTGGAATCAATTGTGCTTGACCTGATGCCGGAAGAACATGACAGCACGATGGCAGAGCTTCTTGGTGTCATGCACGAGAAAGGAGTTCGCAATGCGCTCTCGGTTGTCGAAAAGATGGGGAATCCACACATTGAAGACGATTTTCACCGTTTTCTCGGGGAATATCTTCGCGAAGGCAATACGGCAAAGGGCATCAAAGAGGCAGAGCCGATATGGAAGGTGCTTCACATGACGCTTTTTGAAGTGACGCTGCCGTTCGGTTCGCTCGAAACGAAAGGGGAACACCGCCCGCTCCGCGAGCTCATCTCATCGATGGAGCAGTTTTACGCGGGCGCCCTGTCCGTGGCATCTGAAAAACATGCGCGGAAGAATTATTTTACGCTCGAACTTGCTGTTGAAGCACACCATGAGCACGCGACAATGTATGTATCGGTGCCATCGGCAAAGAAAGAGCTTTTTGAAAAACAACTGCTTTCTATTTTTCCGCAGGCAAAGATTGTCGAGAACAAGAACGACTACAATATTTTTAACGAAGAAGGCGTGACGGTCGGAGCCGTTGGCTCGTACGCGGAATCTCCGGCGTATCCGATTAAGACGCACGAGGCATTTGATTATGACCCGCTGAACATCATTCTCTCGGCATTTGCGAAGCTTGCGCCGACAGGTGAGGGTGCGGCTTTGCAGCTTTTGGTCCGCCCACCGTCACACGACTATGCGGACAAATTCAAAAAAGCGGTTGAAGCAATGCACAAAGGGACACCCGCAAAGAAAGCACTCGATATACCGTTTTCCGTGGGTGCAGAGATAGGCAAGACGCTCAAAGACGCGTTCCTGAGCGGTTCAAAAAAGAAGAAAAAACCGGAAGAGGAGCACGAACCAAAACACATTGACGATGTCGCCATTAAGCACGTTGAGGAGAAGCTTGCACATCCGTTTGCTGACGTTGTCTTTCGCATGGTTGCATCTGCGCCGTCGGAAGCACGCGCAACGGTAATCCTTTCTGACCTTGAGGCAGCATGCAATCAGTTTCAGGAATCGCGCGGGAACAAATTCACGTTTAAGCGTCTCTCCGGGAGTGCCCGAAAAAAACTTATCCGGGACTTCACCTACCGCTTTTTTGGAGACGGAAACGTATTGCCGATGAATCTTCGTGAGCTGGCGACCGTGTTTCATTTGCCCACGACAGGGAATGAAGCGTCACGCGAACTCAAACGTGCAAAAGCGAAAACGGCACCCGCCCCAATCGGGCTTTCAAAAGAGGGCATCATTCTCGGAGTAAATACGCACAATACCGCGACGGCAAACATCCATTTTGATGCGGATGACCGTCTGCGGCACTTCTACTGCATCGGTCAGACCGGCACAGGAAAAACGACGCTTTTGAAGAACATGATTATTCAGGACATCAAGAACGGTGAGGGCGTCTGTATGATTGACCCGCATGGGACGGATATCCTTGATGTGCTTGCGGCGGTGCCACCCGAGCGCTTTGACGATGTCATCTATTTTGATCCGTCGCACGTCGCACATCCGATGGGGCTCAACATGCTTGAATATGATCCGGCGCATCCCGAACAGAAGACGTTTGTCGTGAACGAGCTCTTCTCTATTTTCCAGAAACTGTACGGCAGCGTTCCCGAAAGCATGGGCCCGATGTTTGAGCAGTATTTCCGCAACGCAACAATGCTGGTGATTGAAGATCCTGAGACGGGCAATACGCTGTTCGATGTCTCTCGCGTTCTTTCAGACAAAACATACCGCGATCTCAAACTGTCCCGCTGCAAGAATCCGGTCGTTGTCCAATTTTGGCGCGATGTAGCCGAGAAGGCGGGGGGCGAGGGTGCGCTCGCAAATATCGTGCCCTACATCACGAGTAAATTCGACGTCTTTCTGGCGAACGACATCATGCGCCCCATTATTGTGCAGCGGCATTCCGCGTTTAATTTCAGACAGGTAATGGATGAGAAAAAAATTCTCCTCGTGAACCTCGCGAAAGGGCGTCTGGGCGACATCAACGCAAATCTTCTGGGGCTCATCATTGTCGGCAAGATTCTCATGGCGGCGCTCTCGCGTGTCGATTCAGCAACGTCGCCGACGGATTTCTACCTCTATATCGATGAATTTCAGAACGTCACGACTGATTCCATCGCGACAATCCTGTCGGAGGCGCGCAAGTACCATTTGTCACTTACCATTGCGCACCAATTTATCAAACAGATTGATGAACGCATTCGCGACGCAGTTTTCGGCAACGTCGGCTCCCTGTGCGCATTTCGTGTCGGCTCAGATGATGCCGAGTATCTCGAAAAACAGTTCGCGCCCGTATTTGACGCGTCCGATCTTATGAATATTGATAACCGGAATGCAATTGTAAAACTGCTTGTGAACGGACGGCCCGAGCGTCCCTTCACGATACAGACCATCAAACCCGGCGAGGGCGACCGCGCCGTCATTGAACGGCTGCAGCAGCTCTCGTACGAACGCTACGGCCGTCCGCGTGCAGACATTGAGGCGGATATCCGCAGCGCATACGGTATGCTATAATCGCGACGGTCCCATGGGGGACTTCTATCAGCATCCTATTTTTTTGTTATGGCACGAAATCCGAAGGAAGAAAAAACGTTTGTGATGATTAAGCCCGACGGCGTGCGGAAGGGGCTTATCGGCGAAATTCTTAGCCGGTTTGAGCAGCGCGATATGAAGATTGTTGCGCTCCAAATGTTCCAGCCGACCTATAAACAGATGGATAACCACTATCCGAAGGACAAGGCCTGGATTACGCGTATCGGAGAGAAAACAGCGGCCACGTACGAGAAGTATGGCTACAGCCTTAAAAAAGATTACGGAACCGAGGACCGGTTCAAGATAGGAAAAATGGTCCGCGGCTGGCTCATTGACTACATGATTTCGGCTCCGCTCGTAAAAATGGTGGTGCAGGGAGTGCATGCGGTAGACATGATTCGCAAAATCGCAGGCCCCACCATGCCGTATCTCGCCGAAATGGGCACTATTCGCGGTGATTTCTCCGCTGATTCGCCGGCTCTCGCAAATGCCGAGAAACGGGCGGTAATGAACCTTGTACACGCATCCGAAACGCCCGAAGAAGCAGCTCACGAAATCAAACATTGGTTCGGAAAAGAGCCGATTTACTCGTATAAACGCTTCGGTATCGACGAGTAAGAAATTTCTTTTTTGAAAAACGGCGCAACAGCGCCGTTTTTTCGTCATCTTTTCGTTATGTGTCTGTGTCGCAAAACAGAATGCTTCGCGACGGCTCTAGTAAACGTTTTTTACGAAAACCTTTTTACATTTCGTCAAAAATATTTCCGACAGCGCTATCCACCTTGCAGAAGAATGTACATGAAGCGTAGGATAGTAGCAGGGGTTATTTTGGATATTATCTAGATCAAATAAAAAATTAAAGGGACTCCCGAATCGTCTCAAACCATACACTCCGGTGTATGTACTGAGGGAACCCACCTGGCTCAGGCTAGGGTATATACGTCCGAGATAGCCCCGACAAAGAACCCCGAACGCGTCATGCGGCGGGATTTTTTGTTTTTGATGAGCTACGGTATACTAGGGCAATGCAGAAACTCTTTGTGACGACACTGCTCGGTATTTGTGTGCTCGCGGCGCTTATTTTGTATCTCAACACCATCGCGCTCGAGCATTTTCTCTATTGGACGTACTGGTGGTACGACATCGTCATGCACTTTTTGGGCGGGGTGCTTATCGCTTCCGGAACAGCGTGGCTTCTCACCCGTTTTGGCCGCTCGCAAAAGCTTTCACGATACTCTTTTCTGATGTGGACTATCGCCGCAGTGCTTCTGGTCGGCGCCGGCTGGGAACTGTTCGAGTACACAAACGGCTTTTTTATCGGTGAAGCAAATGTCGTGCGGGACACCATCGGGGATCTTGTAATGGATACGACGGGCGGCATTGTCGGTTGGTCCATTCTTGCGTTTATTTTTAAAAAACAACCTGACACAACAGGTGCGGAATTTTCGGTATGAGTACGCAACTGCCTTACGTCGGGTTTTATGGAGGAGTCGGTTCGGTTACCGGAGCGAACTTTATGCTGAAAACGGAAACAACGACGATTCTGATTGACTGCGGCATGTTTCAGGGACGGCTTACGTGTGATGAGCGGAACAATGAACCGTTTCCGTATGATGTTGCAACCGTTGATGCGCTTATCATCACGCACGCCCACATCGACCACATCGGGCGTATCCCAAAACTGGTAAAGGACGGGTTTACAGGAAAAATTTTTTCAACAGCACAGACGCGCGCACTCGCGGAGGCGCTTCTTGTCGACGCGGCGCACATTATTGCGGAAGAGGCGGTCGAATGTGGCACTGAACCGACATACACAATTGCCGATGTTAAGCCCGCATTCGAACACTGGGAGACGATTCCGTACTACACACAGAAAGCCATAGGAGACATCAGCGTCTATCTCAAGGACGCCGGCCATGTTCTGGGGTCTGCTTTTGTTGAGTGTTCGCACCCGTCATTCGGAAAAATCGTTTTTTCAGGCGATTTGGGCAACTCTCCGTCGCCTTTGTTGCGTGACACCGATCAAGTAAAGGATGCAAATTATATGGTTATTGAAAGCGTGTACGGCGACCGTGAGCACGAGCCTGTTGAAGACCGCCTGGCAATGCTTGAAGATATCATCGAAGGCGTCATCGCAAAGCGCGGCACGCTTCTCATCCCGGCATTTTCACTGGAGCGGACGCAGATGCTTCTCTACGATATAAACATGCTCGTTGAAAACCGCCGTATTCCGCATACCCCGGTGTTTCTTGACGCTCCTCTTGCCATCAGAATCATTGATGTCTATAAGAAATCAACGGAGCTCTTTAATAAAACAACACAGGATATTATCCGCGGTGGGGACGACATCTTTTCGTTCCCCGGGCTCAAGCTTGTAGCGACGCCGGAAGCCTCAAAGGCGATTCACGAAACGGAAGGACCGAAGATTATCATTGCGGGCTCGGGAATGTCGCACGGCGGGCGCATCATCTACCACGAAAAACACTATTTGTCGGATCCAAAGACCACGCTCCTCATTGTCGGGTACCAGTCACCGGGAAGTTTGGGCAGGCAGCTGCAGGACGGCGCGGGTTCGGTGGTCATCGGCGGCGCAAAAGTGTCCGTGGAGGCCCACATCGAAACACTTCGCGCATATTCGGGGCACCGTGACATCGAAGGACTTCTTTCTTTTGTCAGCGCGTCAAACCACACGCTCAAAAAAGTTTTTGTAACCATGGGTGAGCCAAAATCGTCTGAATTTTTAGTGCAACGCATGCGTGATTATATCGGCATCAACGCTGTGTATCCGCAGCTTGGGGATACGGCGCATCTCGAATAACTTGCTCTTCGGGAAAAGAGCCGTCATACTGGATATGCACATGCTTCACCGACGCAAACAAAGCGATATTAAAATCTGCGTGTCCGGCGCCGCGTCGACGGACAACTGCGGACCGACCGCATACGAAGCGGCAAAAGAATTGGGACGGGAAATTGCCCGCCACAAGGCCTCGATTATGACCGGCGCAACAACCGGTTTTCCTTTGTGGGCGGCTATCGGTGCAAAAGAAGAGAAGGGGCTTTCAATCGGTTTCTCACCGGCAGCATCTGAACGCGAACACATTGAAGCATACCGCCTTCCCATTGATTACATGGACATTATCGTCTACACCGGTTTCGGATACTCGGGACGCGACCTTATTCTGACGCGCTCATCGGATGCCGTGCTCTTCGGATGCGGCAGAATCGGTACTATTCACGAATTTACCGTCGCATTTGAAGACAACAAACCCATCGGCATCTTGCAGGGAGACTGGATGACCGACGAAACACTGCAGACGATTATTGAACGGAGCGGACGGCCTCACGAAAAAGTTGTGTTTGATACGAATCCGAAACGGCTTGTCGAACGCGTGCTCGAACTGGTGAAAAAAGACGTGCGCGAGGATCTTATGACATACACGTACCGTGTTCCCGAGGAAGGAGATATTTTGGGATAAAAAAACCGCCCGGGGGCGGTTTTTTTTATTTCTTTACTTCGGCGACAATCCGTGCGAATGCTTCCGGATGTTCGTGCGCAAGCGTTGCGAGCATCTTTCGGTTCAGGAGAACGTTCTTTTTCTTGAGTGCATCCATAAACTTGCTGTAGGAAAGACCCTGCGGACGGACGGCTGCGCTGATGCGCGTCTGCCAGAGACCGCGGTAGTCGGCCTTTTTGTCTTTACGGTGTGCGAACGCATACTTTCCCGCGTGGAAAAGCGCCTCGCGTGCCTGGCGCTGCTTTGTGCGGCGTGCATTGCGGAAACCTTTCGTGCGCGCAAGCATTGAACGGCGCTTCTTGATGGCTATTGTTCCTCGTTTGACTCGTGTCATAGGGTGAAATCTAGAATGGGGGACTTAGAATCTGGTAGATAATTACTTGCCGGGCAAAAAACGTGCTCGGGATTTGAGTGTCATCGAGACTTCTTTCCCGCGCTTGCGCTTCAACTGCGTCGAGCGCGACTCCTGGGCATTGTAGTGGTTGCCACCCGGGCGGCGTGAAAGTACCTTACCGTTTTTGGTGACGCGCAGACGTTTTGAATATGATTTATTTGTTTTCATGGTGCTTACTTCTTTTCTAGTATCATGGTCAGCCCTTTCGGACCCTTTCGCGGCTCATCGGCGACTTTGTAGTCAACCGTGAGAAGCTTCAAAAATCGTTTCATACGCTCCTCAAGAAAGCCCTGGTCCATGTATTTTGAGCGTCCTTGGAGGTACAGCTCGAACTTAACACGGTGTCCTTCGGTGAGCCATTCCGACGCCTGTTTGGCCTTGATGCCGAGGCTGTGTTCGGAAGTGCCGATTTTCACCTGGATTGCTTTCGTTTCGGTCGCGTGTGATTTTGCCTTGTGTTCCCGCTGTTTCTTCTTTTCGGTATAGAGATACTTCCCGTATTCCATAATTTTCGCGACGGGAGGGTTTGCGGCCGGTGATATTTCTATCAGGTCGAGACCTACCTTCGCCGCTTCCGCCAGCGCCTCGTCTCGCGACAAGACACCCAGATTCTCTCCCTCACCGCCGATAACACGGAGTTCAGGAGCCTGAATGGCGTTGTTGATGCGTACGCGGGGGCTTGTGTTCTGGAAACGATTCAAAGTATCTACAAAAATTACAACGGATACAGGGGAGAGTGTACCACGCATGATGGTTTTAGGCAAGAAAAACAAAGGCCCCGCGCGGCGCGGGGCCTTACTCGGGGCAGAGAGATGGGCGACGCTCAGGGCGTCTTGATGCAGTTCTTCTGGGAGAGAATCTCGGCCAGAATGTGCTCCAGGAACTGCGTGACGGGCATGCCGTCCGTGAACTCCTCGAACTTCTGGATGAGAATCGGGATATCTGCGACGTTGACGATGTCTCCGTACGAGGTTCTGCCCTTCATGGGCACCTCGATGACCTCGAGGACAGTCTGCAGTCCGAACCGGTCCTCGGGTTCCTCGTGGGGGTAGAGGATACCCACGGAGATGCCGATGTTGCGCATACCCGCCGGCTGATGCACGACGACCTGGAGGTTCGCCGAAGCTCTCACCTGCGGTTCTGCTGTTGCCTGAGTTTTCATCACGACTCCCTTCTGAAGTGGGGGAAAGACCCCCTGGTCTGAGAAAACTATATTCTATTTTTATATTTTGTCAATATACCAAAAACCGCCTGCGTTAAGCAGGCGGTTTTTGAAATGTGGAGATGGCGGGTTTGAATCCGCGTCCATTACGTGATGCTGTACGGTTCTACGTGATCTAGCACTCGTCTTACATGTTCTGTATGCATAGAAGACGGGCGAAACGGCATACAGTGAGCTTCAAGTGTTTCGGGCTCTGCCTGAAGCGGGGCGGAGTCCCTAGTTCGAAGTGGTTTACACCCTCTGACGGCTCTCGAACGAGTGCATCAGAAGACGTCGCTTAGGCTAGTGCGTAAGCGAAGTCCTTTGCAGTGAAGAAAGGACTTTTTACTGCAGAGTTTGCAGGTATGTTTTGCGTCGTTGTTGAGGGAGCGGTCGCTCTCCCATCACGCGCATACAACAGTCGTCGCAATGTCGAAGCAAGGCATCCCCGTGCAAAAAACAATGACCAAACGCCAAGATCCAAACTCAAAATATTTTGGACGTTGCTGTTTGGGATTTGGACATTGTGTCCTCCACGGGAGTGTCGTACTCCACACGCTTATTCTCCTTTCAACGTACGTTGGATATCCCGGTCCGCCTCGCGTCGTTTGAGCGACTCGCGTTTGTCGTGTTTTTTCTTTCCGCGCACAAGCGCAAGTGAAACCTTGATATACCGTCCTTTATTATACACCGATTCAGGTACTATTGTCAAGCCCTTCTGGCTCTCGGATTCACCCAACTGGAGCAGCTCCTTCTTTGAGAGCAGAAGACGTCGCGTCCGGTCTGCCTCGTATTCCCTCGGCGTGTTTTTTGGCTGGTACGGGGCAATATGCATGCCGACGAGATAACCCTCATTCCCGCGCACAACCGCATAGGCGCCGTCGAGTGAGCCCTGTCCTTTGCGGAGGGCTTTCACTTCATAGCCAAAAAGCTCGATGCCCGCCTCAAAGCGCTCGAGTATTTCATAGTCGTGGCGTACCTTTCTGTTCTCGATGAGAGACATGAGTTCATCATACTGCATGTAAAACCTTTTAAAAAACTTCCTGCGCGGGTATACTCTTCGTACCTATGACCAACGGAGAAAAGAAGCCGCAAGGCAAAAAACAGACGACGCCGCGCATTCCGTCGTTCTGGTTCAACTTTTTTGTTGTAGTGCTCGTTTTTATCCTTGTCTCGTCCGCGTACGGCATGATTACTGAGAGTAAAAAGGATGACAACACGATTCCTATTTCAGAGCTCGCGGCCGAAGTCGTCGCTGAAAAAGTGACGGCCATTAACGTCGAGGGGGACAAACTGACGGTGACGCTTGCGGACGGTACGGAAAAAATTTCACAGAAAGAATCGGGCGTTGGACTTACCGAAACACTGGGCTCGTACGGCGTGACGCCCGAAGTATTGGGAAAGGTGGCAATCAGCGTAAAGGGCGAGTCGGGATTTCTTTTCTGGTTTTTCAACCTGATGCCGATTATTCTTCCGCTGCTTCTTATCGCGGTATTTGTGTGGATGCTTTCACGGCAGGTGAAGGGTGCGGGCATGCAGGCGTTTACGTTCGGCCAGTCGCGTGCGCGGTTCTTTGATCCGAAAGACAAGCAAAAAGTGACGTTCAAAGACGTCGCAGGTGTCAAAGAAGCAAAAGAAGAGCTGCTTGAGATTGTGGATTTTCTTAAAAATCCGAAGAAGTTTCTCGCGATTGGTGCGCAGATCCCGAAAGGCGTGCTTTTGATGGGTTCTCCGGGAACCGGAAAAACGCTGCTTGCGCGTGCGGTTGCCGGCGAGGCGAATGTGCCGTTCTTCTCCATCTCGGGTTCCGAGTTTGTTGAGATGTTCGTCGGTGTCGGTGCGTCGCGCGTGCGTGATTTATTTCAGACAGTTAAAAAAGCCGCGCCTGCAATTATTTTTATTGATGAAATCGATGCAGTCGGGCGCGTACGCGGTACGGGCGTCGGTGGCGGGAATGACGAACGCGAGCAGACATTGAATCAAATCCTGGTTGAGATGGACGGATTTGAACCCAACGAAAAAGTAATCGTCATGGCGGCGACGAACAGGCCCGACGTTCTGGACCCTGCGCTTCTCCGCCCTGGCCGCTTTGACCGGCGCGTCCGCCTTGACCTGCCTGACCGCGCCGACCGCGAAGCAATTTTAAATATCCACGCGCGCAAAAAACCGCTTGCGGAAGATGCGAAGATGAAACTGATTGCAGAACGCACGCCCGGATTTTCCGGTGCCGATTTGCAGTCGCTCATGAATGAAGCGGCAATTCTTGCGGCGCGCGAAAATCGTCTGAAGATTTCGCACTACGACCTCATGCGTTCCATTGAAAAGGTGCTGCTTGGTCCGGAACGCAAAAGCCACATTCTGACGGAGAAGGAAAAGAAACTGACTGCATACCACGAGGCGGGACACGCACTCGTCGCGTCAGTGTTGCCGAATGCAGACCCGGTGCATAAGGTGTCCATCATTGCGCGCGGCCATGCGGGCGGGTATACACTCTCGCTGCCGCTCGAAGAACGCCGTCTGCTTTCACGGAAAGAATTCATTGACCGGCTTGCGATGACCTTGGGCGGCTACGCCGCAGAGATGCTTATTTTTGACGACATCACCACAGGTCCCTCGAACGATCTCCAGGTTGCGTCTGCGCTTGCGCGTGACATGGTGACGCGCTACGGCATGTCGGAAAAAATCGGACCGCGGGCGCTTGTCGCAGAAGAAGGACGCGTACAGCAGTGGGGTGCATTTGATGACGGCGGACACTCCGAAAAAATCGCGGCGATTGTTGACGAAGAAGTCGAGAAGCTTATGAAGGAAGCACTGGCTACGGCGGAAACCGCCATCAAGAAGCATCGCAAAGCCCTCGATGCTATCGTGACGCACCTCCTGGACAAGGAAACCATAGAACAGGCCGAATTCGAGGCTATTTTACGCACTCACGCCATTCCCGTTAAAAAAGGACGCGAAGCCGGCGCGGATGTGCTAGCATAGCCTTATAACAATCTAACAACCGCTACTATGTTTGGAATGGAAAAACTTTTTCCTGGGTTTAACAAAGAAGCAAAAGATGATACACGCGAGGCAAGCAAGAACACCGGTCTCCAGGCTGAAAATATCGTTCACGATACTTCAGAACGTCAGGAGCATTTTACAAACCCCGAAGGCCGAGAAGAGAAAATGCGCATTGGTGTCGGACAAATTCTAGATGAATTTCCGATTTCCCCCGATCAGGCGCTTGTCGAGCAGAAGTTTATTTCCGAAAAACTGTTGGAGAAGGGATTGGTGACAACGGAAGACCAGGCATTGTCGGGCTATCCGGACATCCTCCATGATGCAATCGAGAGTGTGGCGAAAGAACGCATAGCAGCTCGCGAGAAAAAGATAAAAGACAGGAGAATTGATTAAACTTGTTGTCAAGGCTCTCTTTCTGTTAGTGTGCAATCAGGAACGCACACAAGGAGATGCCTATGGGAGTCGCAGCACAGCAAGCGACCTTCCATGGTCGCTCCGTCCTTCGCTTCAGGCGGCCGGGAGTTCGTTCGCTTGATGCACAAATCGTCCACGAAGAGCTCGAGAAAAGGGAGCTTTCACCGGAGGATCTCGCAAGAGCCTATCGTTGTCTGTGGGTTCTCGCCAAGGTCGGGTTCACCGAAGCCAAACTCAACAAAGCCCTCAAGGAGCTCGGGGCAGGGCAGTAAAGCCGACGCATGCGCGTCGGCTGTTGTATTTTTTGGAAACTACTTGTCGTCACGAATCACT
>CAZSMD010000004.1:0-29873 GCA_964608145.1 uncultured Candidatus Saccharibacteria bacterium
GCGAGACCTGTGTCTTTTGATGTCCCAATAACACCATTATAAAAACCAAACTGTCCGTCACTTCTCACATTAAAACCTACATCATCGAGACCACCGACCGTTGTTGAATTACGCTGGAACAGAATCCCATTGCCACCAGCACCATTGAGAGTAAGTGCAAAAAAGTCTGCTGACTTCATCGTGAGGTTTCCAGCACTTGAGATAACCGCGTTTGCGGGGAATGCCATATTTCCTGTCGTGTCATCAATTGTCACCGCACTGTTTTGAATCAATTGCCCGGTTGTTCCATCGAATCGTGCAATCGCATTATCAGTCACGGTTGAGGTTGAAGTAACATTCCCAACTCCGAGTGAAGATGTTGCGACTGATGTCCATGTTGTGCCGTTACCAAGAAGAACGTTCCCATTGGTCGGAGTCGCCTTCGCAATCGTCGTTGAGGCGTTGAGATAGTCCGCAACACGCCCATCGGTGTAGTAGAAATTGGTGAGCCCTTCATCAAGCCCATCGGTCGTTGTTGCATACCAGTTCGCAAGTGTGAGATACCCCGAAAGGTCTTGCGTAATGCCGAGTGAAGATGTCGCGACGAGATTGTATCCGCCGCTACCGTCCCCCACGAGCACTTGTCCGTATGAAGGCGCTGTACTTGTTCCTGTGCCGCCGCGGAGTACTGAAAGAAATCCGTTCCACGCAGTTGTGAAAGTGTGTGTGCCGCCCGCAGAAGAAATGGAAAGTCCGATGTTTGTATCCGATGACGTTGCAAATGTTTGCACGGCATCCGCCTCTCCGTTCAAAGATGCGATGCCACCTGCGGCCGCGACCCATGTCAGTCCTCCCGCGCCGTCAGTCGAAAGAAATTCTCCCGACGCACCGTCAGCACCTGGGAAAAGATACTCAACACCATTCAAGGTTGTTGAACCAGAAACCGTGACTTCATCAAACAAGCCTGTGCTCGCAGTCAGTGCACCAGAAAATGTTGCATCTGTACCTGTAAGAGCACCAGTCAATATTCCGCCGGTAAGTGCGAGGTAGTCGCCCGAAACGACCGTCGTGCCACCGCCTCCCGACGAACCATCACGATTACTTGGCGAGCGCATCGCTCTTTGAATTTGAGGGGTGAGTTCGGCGCGAAGTCCGTCGATGGCGATGCCGATTGCCGTGTCAATCTGCGACGTACTCACGCCGCTGCCCGACGAAATCACCCGCTCGGTGAGACGCTCAACGATTGTTGTCGAAGTTGGCGCCGGTGTTACAGCTGCGGGAACTTCTGGAGAAGAGGTGCGAGTGTCAACGATTTCTGTACCGCTAATGCCAAGCCACGTGCGCAGTTTCTCGCGCGTCCAATCCGCAATCCCCGCAAAACTTTCTGAAGCAGAGGCAACGCCTCCCGAAAGAATATTCATCGCACCGTCGGCAACCGCATAACTCTCCCCCACAGATGCAACCGCGGTTTCTGAGAGCATATTCACACTCTTCGTGACGCCGTCGGAAAGCGCGAGATACCCGAGGGTGATTTGTTTTCCTTGTGCGAGAATTTTTTCTGAAGAAATTGTCCGCTTGCTCACAACCCGCGTGTTAGCCGTGGGTTCTTCTTGTTCCTTCGCAGTCTCGCTTTGTTTGTTGCGTGTGAGACGCGCAGCAATCGGGTACGGATCAACAAATGCGAAATCGGCAAGTGTCTCCGAAGCAAGCCCATACCCCTCTGCGATTATATTGTTTACGCCGGTACTAAATGCGCCATACGATGCACGGACACGTTCTGCTCCAGACGCAACTGCAAGCACCTCGTCCGCGACAACATCAGTAATCTTTTCACCTGCATTCTCGGGGACACTCTCAACCGAAAGTGCAACCGGTGCGCCAAGATGCCGCTCTCTAAGCGATGCGAAGGTAAAAAAGTTTTCTACTTCATTTTGAGCCCGCGCAACTTCACTCCCCGCTTCGGCGAAGGAATCCGCAACACGCGTGTAGCCGGAGCGAATACGTGTTTCTGTCGTGTCGGCAATTTTTGCATAGCCATGTGTCGCACGCGACACGTCACGAATAACTGTTTCCGTGCCGTCTGCAAAAAGTCCGAGCACCGTCTCCACGCCGTCAACGCCAAGAACCGCTATGGAGCGGGTGACCGAGAGCGCCCCGTCAATTGCGGTTGTAACGCCGCGTTCAAAATGCCCGTACGCAGGTCGAACGGCATCAAAGAGGCGGGTCTGTCTCTCGGGGAGATCTGCTCCGGCAATCAGAGGGACGAGTAAGAGCGTTGCGCATGCAACAACAAACCCGAGCCCTTTCGGTTTTTCACTTGTATTCCTCATGTCACGCTTTTCTTTCACTCGGACATTCCTATTTTACCCTGAAAATACAACGAAAACGAAGAAAAAAGTGGATAGTTTCTGCCTGTTTCTAAAAATTACTTCGGGCTGTAAACCGGGCGCACAAAAACCCGATTTCTCGAAACGCAAAAATGCATCGAAAAGTCGGGTTTTTGTACCAAAAAACGCTGCTTTATAAACGAAAACTCCGCCGAAGGCGGAATTTTCGCAGAACATCTATTTTGTAGCTTAACACGCTACCGCACTCACGGGGAGAGTATAGCATACTCCTTCACAAAATGCAAGCCCCGTGTTTTCCACACTCTCCTACCACGTACTCGGGGTTTTTCCCGCCTCTATCGCAGAAATCATTTCCTCAATCTGCCCGTCGTAGTCGCTCGGAAAAAGCTCGAGTACTTTTTCCAAAGCCGCGACAGAACCCGCTCGGTTTCCTTGCTTGAGGAGAACGTATGAAAGCGACACATAAGCATCCGCGGGTGCGTTGCCGTCGTCAATGATTGTCTGGTACAGCGTCCGCAATTTCTCCCAGGCCATACCTGCCTTGTATGCGGTCGCCCACACGGCCAGAGGTGCGCCTGCCCCGCCGCCGTATTCGCGGAGTACTTGCTCCGCTTCATTCATCCGTCCGGTCTGCATGAGCATTCCGGCATACCGTGCAAGCGCTTCCGTGTTTGTCATGTCAGCGTCGTATGCGCGCTTGAATGCTCCGACCGCTTCGTCCGGTTTTTTTAGCCCAATGTATATTTCGCCGAGGTCGTTAAGAAAAATCTGCCGCGTCGGATTTATTGCAAGAGCCTCTTCGGTGTACATACGTGCATCTTCATACTCTTTGAGCGCGAGGTTCATGTACCCAAGAAACGCAAGGTGGCGCGTGTTGAGCGGATCTTCAGCAACACTTTCAAGAAGTTGCGCTTCGGCATAATCCGTAAGCGCGGGAAGAATTCCTGCGCCCGGTGCGAGCGCGTGCGCTCGCACCGTCATCTGCGCGAGCTGCTCGCGCATCTCGTATGTGCCGAGCCATGCTGACGGAATAAGATTGCTGTATATCGTAAATGCTTTCGTGTAATTTTGCTCGGCCTGATCGGCGCGAATCGCATCAAGGAACGCCTGCGCGCGCGCGATGCCGTTCACATTGAGCGCCCATGCGCCGGCAAGAGCGACGACAAGAATCGCGCCGGCGATGACGCGCTCGCCGAGAGGCTCGTCCACCCTGCCGATGACACGCACGTCGATGTCATTTTGGTACGCATACACGCTGTGCAGCCATGCGAGCGTCATAAAGAAGAAGATGTAGCTCACGAGGTTGTCGAACACAAAGAAGTTGTGAATCGCATAGCCGACAAAAAGCCCGGCAAGAAGACCTTTTTCGGGAACCGAGAACGAACTCTTCCAGAGCATCCACAAACCTGCGCCGAACAGAAAGAGATACGCAAGAAGCCCAAGAACGCCGCCTGCAACAAGCCAGTCGACGAACACGCTGTGCGCGCGGTCAAACCACGGCTCCTGCTTATACATCACCGGATCGTAATATTTTCCGAATACAATGATGAAGTTGTCCTGCCCCCAGCCCAAGAGCGGGCGCTCCGCAATTGCCGGACGGGCGATGCTCGTCCACAGCGTGATGCGGGATTCCGCGGTGCCGCCGGAAAGTGAAATGTTTGCGAAGCGCGAGAGAATTAGGCTTTCCTGAACAACGGCGGTTTTTCTGAACGCGAAGAAAAGACCCGCAACGAGTACGACAACGACAAGACCGGCGGTCGCGAGCTTGCGCACCGTCCTGTGTTCTTTTCCAAAGAGAAGCACAAAAAGCGCGGTGACGACAATCCCGCCGAGAAGCCCGAGCATTGTGCCGCGGGTTCCGGTGTAATACAGGATAATGAGTTCAAGCACAATCGTTGCGGAAGAGCCGAGAACCCACCATTTGTTCGTGCGATGCCGGTAGAAGAGCCAGAGCACAATAAAAATATGGAAGAGCAGATAAACAGCAAGATAGGTCGGGTTGCCGAGCGTGGCGTGAACCGGAATTGTTCCGCTGTTGAGCTGAGCGAGTGCATTGAAAGAAACAACGATACTCACGCCAATTGAGGTGTACCACAGATACAGCCACTGTTTTTCTTTTTGCAGAAGCGAGCCGAGCGCGAGCGCATATCCCGCGAGGTGGAGTATCGTGATGAAACCTTCCATGCGCTCGTAGTTGCTCCAGAAGCTCCGCAACGCATTGACGCCAAATGCATCCGCAAGACCAACGACGAGCACAAAGACGCCGAGCGCAATAAGCACAAGTGAACGCTTCGGCCGATATGATGCATCAAGGACGGCAAGTCCGAGCCACGCGGCAAGCGCAATCTCCGTAAGAATACGGAACGCAAACGCCTTCCCGGTGATAAACGGGAAAAACATGGAGCTCGAAACAA
The DNA here is from genome assembly GCA_964608145.1 of uncultured Candidatus Saccharibacteria bacterium. Lineage (GTDB taxonomy): Bacteria > Patescibacteriota > Minisyncoccia > Phycocordibacterales > EsbW-18 > EsbW-18. The sequence goes on from CAZSMD010000004.1 coordinate 4,742, forward strand.
TGAGCGGCACAAAGGGCACCAGAAAAAGCGCACCGAATGCCGTGACACAGAGTATTTTCTTCAGCATATGTGAAGCACTATACCACGCTGGCGCTCGTGCCTCTACTTGGGATACACTGGTTCCACATGGACGCAGTAAAGCAAAAAACGGTGGCCTTTCTCCGCTGGACTGAAAAATACACCAAAACAGATATGGTGTATTTGGCGAAAGGGAGTTCGTGGGTAACGTTGGGGCACCTAATAACCGCGCTCGTCGGCTTTCTTGCTTCAATTGCTTTTGCAAATCTTCTGTCGCAGGAAACGTTTGGTGAGTACAAGTACGTACTATCGGTTGCAGGTATACTCGCCGCCCTGACATTACCGGGTATGAACACTGCCCTCTCGCGAGCTGCAGCACGAGCTCTTGATGGATCACTACTCATTGCCTGGCGCACAAAATTTATTTGGGGTCTAGCGGCATCAGCCGCTTCGCTCGGTCTTTCTGTGTTTTATTTTTTGCGGGACGAGCCATGGGTTGCCGGCGCATTTATTACAACCGCCCTTTTTCTACCGATTGTCGAGGCATCACTTTCGTATTACGCCTTTTTGACAGGTAAAAGCCTCTTCAGAGAAGCGTCCCTGCGACAAAGCATAACCGCCATCGGCACAACTCTTCTCATCGTTGTCTCGACTGTTTTTTCCGACAATGTTCTCGCAACCGTCACTGCTTATTTCCTCTCATGGGCGCTCTTTGCTCTATTTTTCTTCCGCCAAACACTTGCAACATTCGTTACAAACCAAACCACAGAAAAAGATATGGTCGCGTACGGAGGACACTTGAGTGTCATGGGAGTTATCGGATCCATCGCGGCGTACATCGACAAGGTTTTACTTTTTAACTTGTTGGGCCCGGTTCAGGTCGCTATTTTCTCCTTTGCAACCGTCCTTCCCCAAAACATCAAAAGCGCTGTGCGCAATATCAATCAAGTTGCCTTCCCACGATTTGCCGGCAGAACGCTTTCCCATATTGGCACTTCGCTTCACACCAAGGTGCTCCTCGCAACTGGTTTATTGGTTCCCGTTGCAATTATGTATTGGTTTGCCGCACCATTCTTGTTCAAGTTAATTTTTCCGCAATACGCCAGCGCCGTCCTCTTTTCACAGTTGTACGCGTTAATCATTGTACTTGCACCCAAAGTGCTTTACCGAACCGCACTAGAAGCAAACGGGCGAAAACACGAGTTGTATCTATTTCAGACGGCAAGCTCACTTGTGAAAATAGTCCTTTCGATTTTACTTATTTCTTTCTTCGGAATACTTGGTGCTGTGTACGCGACGCTCGTCACTGAAGTATTCGTATTTGTGCTAATTGCGTTCCTCTTTGAGCGCGCTAAACATCGGGAGATTATTTCTCCAGCAAAAACAGAGGACGTGTTGGACTAGTGCCGCCAATGACGCGCACTATTTTGAAATAACGGCGCGCAGTTTGCTCAAAATTCTTTTGCGAATATTCGTCCTCCTTCCGACGAAAAGGCATGTTCGTCCATTTGCGCGCCTTTGCATCCTCTTCTGTTGGAAATTCTAGGATAAGCGCGCGTGTGGTTATGCGAGAAAATTTCTCGAGAATCCTTTCGAGAGATCCAAAATCCTCGGTTCGATGATAGAGGTGGTGAATCAGCCCCAGCGCAAGAACAACATCATGGGCCTCTGTATATTCACCAAACGTTCCTTGCACAAACACACACCCTTTAATGTCGAGTTTCGATACAATTTCTCGGCAGAGACGCACGTATTCCGGATTATAATCAAGACCGGTAGCTAGCGGTATGTGGTAATGCTTTTTCGCAAGAAACACATACAGACCCAGGTTAGAGCCCATATCAAGAAAGCTTTCGGGACACCCGTACTTTTGTTCAATCTCATCAAGGCCCCGCATAACTTCTTTCATCTTTTTCCTGGTGTCCCAAAGATCATCAGCGTGCTCATTTCGAATCGGCGTGACAGTGTCCCCATCAATCACGAAACTCTGGTAGCCGACGACTCGGACTCCTTCTGATGTAAACTGTACTGAATTCACATCTGCACGTTCGCTCAGTACAACTGACTGTGACAGACTTCCCCGAACAGCTTCGGTGACAAGGCTCCATCCTTCTGCCGTACAAACATCCGCGGAGAATACAGCGCGTCCTATTTCCTCGAAGGAAGTCCCCCTTAATTCATCCGTACAGATCTGTTGTAACCGAGTAAGCTCTTCGTCTGATGCAGATTGCGCCTCAGATGGGTACAACTCAAAACCTTTTTTGCCAAGCCCCACAGTAATAATGTGGAGTAAAAACTGAATTGCGACAAAGCGCGAGTTTGCAACAACAAGGTTGCGCCTAGAGGGTAGCACAAATTTTTTCTGAACATCCTGCCCCCCCTCTACCAAAAGGAAAGCATTGCCGCCATAATCAATTAATTTAATTTCACCGGTGGACGTCACCATGTAGTTGGGTGTGTCTGAAAAACCAAAATCCCAATAGAGCATCCCGACGCGCAAAAGGTCCTGCTCTATTGCGCAGAGTTGGAGTAAGTAGCTTGTAAAATTTTTATTATTCACAAGCGGTCTCTGCAAATTTTCGAACGGGTAGAAAAGAATTTCATCGCGGACAATCTCCGGAGTATACAGATGCGGACTTTCTACGCGTTTTTCAAGAAACATCTTGGTGAGCGGCAAAAAACTTTTTCCGTATGTGGAGAGAAATTTTGCAACAACCCGTTCTTCTCCCGCCTCTGTAGGCATGCGACATAGCACAACCGCTCCGTCTTTTCCTGAGCCAAGTTCTCGTAGTGGCGTAAACCCATTCTGTTTTAACATTCTTTGCGCCCACTTCGAAAAACGGCGCTGACGATACTTGGCTACTATGTTAATCAGTGCGCGGCGGACTTTTTTAAGCTTACGAATAGTGCCTTCTATCATGCTGGTTTGTTAGCGCCCCCTGTACATTTCTGATACAGAGCTATATAGGCATCCGCCGAGCGCTGCGGAGAAAATGAGTCGCAGAAATTTTTTGCAGACATCGCAGCGCCAGGTTCTGGAGATTGCACAATGCGCGCAAGAGCGTCTGCGGCGTCAACAACAAGCTTGCCTTCATCGCCCGCATGTAGAATATATCCGCTTTTGCCCTGACTAATCGCATCAATCGCTCCGCTGTCATCAGTCCCGACCGACCACACGCCATAGCAGGCAGCCTCAAGGTAGACAAGGCCGAAACCCTCAACGTCATGGTTGACTCGGTCATAGACTGAGAGCATGATGTGCGCTTTGGCATTAGCATACAACCAGCATAGCTCGTCATCAGAAACGTTCCCCGTAATCCAAACCACTTCTTCAAGACCCAAGGATTTGATCTCATCGACAACTGCGCGGGCATAAGATGTATCATCAATTGTCGCGACCATGATATACCGCAGTTCCGGTATTTTCTTGTGTGCGCGTGCAAAGGCGCGAATATTTTGGATACATCCTTTGCGGGGTTTAATCCGGCTTATGACTGAGAGTACAAAAGGCCTGCGGGTATTTACCTCGCGCATAAACTCTTCTTTGGGAGACACGCAGGACACCCCCCAGGTCGGACTTAAAAAAGGAAGAATAATTGAAATCTTCAAAGTTGGAATTTTTGCGTTCATGAGCCGCGCCGTGTGTCTGCTAATTGCAATTATTTTCGAGGCAGAAGAGGCAACCCACGCAGAAAGTGGGCGCAAAAAAAACGATTCCATGGGGCTGACCGAGCTTGAACCTATTGCCGTAATCACGTGCTGTTTATTGAGTCCCACAAGAGCGGCCGCTGCATAGAGAGCGTTGGGTAAGATGTCGAATGAATGTACGACATCACACCTCCGCACGACATCCCGTAATACACGAATATTGGCAAAAATCCGCCACCATGCCGGGCGCAAAACGGTCAGAGAAAAAGTATGCGGAGCTAGCGCCGGATTGAAAGCCACCACATCAAATTGGACATTTGACCCCTCAAAAGAAGCAATGAAATCCCGGACGAATCTCCCACCTCCGTTATTTACATTAACATTGTTGACAACTAGACAAATTTTCATGGTTTTCGAACCTCAAAAAAGTACCCGAGCGGCATGTATTGTACAGATAGATGGTTGTCCTTTTTGATACGATTGACGATTGCGTCAAGAAAAACCACGGCGCGCAGCATGCATTCTTTTACAAAGTCAAAGCGGTATAAACCAAACAAGATATGATACAGCACACTAAAGGCGCCTGAGCCCAACGGAGTAATCTGTATATCTACAAACCCCGCTGTCTTAAAAATTTGTTGAAGCGCCGAGTGTGTGTAGCGAAAAAAATCGTCCGGAGAGCCGTGCACATTAAAAAGAAAAGGGGTTGAGCCGATAAGCGTGCCGCCGGGCTTGAGAATACGGAAACTCTCGCTAACCGCATTTTGATACCCAAAGAGATGTTCGAGCACATTGAGCATAATAACTCCGTCATAACTTTGGTCTTCAATCGGAAAGGTTTTTTGAGCGTCAAAGATGAAATCAACTCCCGCTTGGGTCTTTATATTTGATACTTCAATTGTGTGTGCACCGCAAATGAGTTCATGATACCCAGAATTACGGTCACCTCCGATATCAAGTATACGCCCCGAAAGCGTTATGTGTGACATATGGTTATACTGGAGCCTGCGAAGAAGGGAGAAGGTTTTTGTCATACAGTCGCGACAAAGACAATGTCAAAAGCGCACATTCCTGGAAAGTTGCGCGCAAGAAATTTATGCCTCCCTAGGCCAAGAATCTGAACCTTGGTAAAATATCGATTCAATATTTGTCTGAGTTCCTGGACAGAAAAATGATTAATGTGTGTTGGATCCGCAAGCGGTGTGTTTGCCTTTTTTCCTAGGAACAGGCGCGCTCGATTTTTTGCGCTAAACGCATTCGGGACCGATCCGATGAACATGCCGCGCCTATTCAACACTGAACGAGCTTTTTGGATAATTTTTTCCGGATAGTACACGTGTTCAAGAATTTCCCCCGCAACAACCACGTCAAAAGTTTGCCCGACCAAATCACTCCAGTCACCGTTCAAGTCAAAACTGCGTGTCTCTATACCTAGCGCTTTTTTTGCCTTGCGCAACAAATCGGTGTCGATGTCGACTCCGACGATTGTATTTCCTTGGACAAAATGTCTGGTGAGTGTGCCGTCTCGACACCCTATATCTAACACCGTCTTCCCTTGCCCGATATGTTGAGCAAACACTGCCCCGCGTTCCTCCTCAAGAATCGAAAAACCCTCTCGTTGTCGCGAGCGGTGATGTTCAGAATACATGTCTCCGAGAGTGGTCATGGTTAGTGTTGTGGTGGTTCAATAACAGAGGTTTCAGATAAACGCTTTTCAAACATACACAGTATGGGATTTCTGCGCATCCGCAGGGCACTGTGCCGGACTAAGTGTAACCCATTTTCACCAAAAAAGTCACGAATCCCCAGTATGCCAAAATGGTAATATTTTCCTGTACTTTTCAAATACTCCCTGAAGCGCAAAACTGATTGCCACGGAGACAAGAGCACTGAGAACAGAGAGAGATGGTTTACAAAATCCGCAATAAGTATGCCACCTGGCTGTAAAAGTGCGACGACTTCAGGAACCGCGTCCTTGTAGGTGGCCGCCGACGCAAACCCCGTCGAGACAATGATTGCGCATGAGCTTAATCCCAAGGTTTTGCGGGCACAAAAAATGTCGAGGGTTGAAAATTGAACACCCTGAACAGGAAGACCCGCGCCGGCAACATTTTTTTGAGCTGCATCAATACACTCTGGAAGCAAGTCAGTGAAGTGGTAGGAAAAAGTTTTTCCATGTTTCTGAAGAATTCTTATAATACAGAGTCCAACAAACCCATCCCCACAACCGATTTCAATGATAGGATAATGGACAAGGTTTCGTTCAAGGAGCCAATGAGCGACACGCCGCGCTTCAAGGGCTTGAATGCGACGTTGAGACGGCGTGCTCCAGCCGCCAAAACGTAAAAACTCCCCCCGCCATTTTTTTAAATCACCGGACTGAGCAGACGCAGAAGATATAATCATGGGCATTTAAGTAATACGGTTTTTTGTGCAACAAGCGATGCCAATGAATGATGCTCGACAACATACTCGCGTACGTTTTCCATCTGTGTTATACGGAGAATACCGTCAGCAATTTGTTCGGCACTTGCGTGAACATGCAAAACTCCCGGAAAATTCCTGAACGCTTCATTGGTACTCACAGCCGGGATATTCATGGCAAGCGCCTCGAGAACTGCTTTGTCTAGGCTCCCCGTCTGACTCGCCTGTGCAAATACATCCGCATCGGCAAGCACGCGAGGCAAATCCGTATAGACAATCGCCCCAGGAAAATGAACTTTGTCTTGGAGACCCTCCTCACGTACAAGCTGCTCGATTTCTTTCTGATAAGCACGCTCATCATCTGTCTGCGGGGACCCGTACAAATATAGTTCGGCCTGGGGTCGGGTCTTCAAAACTATCGAAAGCGCGCGGACAAGCAGGTCAAGATGCTTCACCGGTCCGATTCTTCCCACGCATACAATGTTCAAAGATTCATCATGTTTTTTTTCGGCAGCAGGTTTGAACAACTCCGTGTCAATTCCCTGCCCCACGACATGAACCTTCCCGCTCCTTAAACGAAAGCCCTGGGGGGATGACGTAAAAACAATCTGCGTGAGTTTTTCCGCAACACGCATAGAAACACTCGTGGAACCGTGTGCATACCACCACGAAACCGTTTTTCCGAGGATGCGCCACACCCAGGCTCCCAGGATGACATAAATCTGATTCATGTGAACATACACGGCATCATACTCTTTCCGCTCACGCCAGATGTAGGTAAAAAAACGTCTGAGGTATTTGAATCGCGATACCCCTCCTTCTTTGCCAAGTGATAAAACCCGCACGTTTTTCGGAAGCGCGTGTGCACCCTCAAATAGACAAATAACGATGATTGACTCGCACTGCCGTGCAAATTCCTCAACCCAACGGTGGAAAAACCCCAAAATGGGATCATTCGAATCCATTTTTTGTGTAAGTATAAGTAATTTCATCCCGTTTTGTGCGCCCAGATACAGATGCTGGGAAACATCTTTTCACGGAGGGCGGGATCGGCAATGGTGTTTGCATCAACAATTTCCTGTTCCGCAACTTGGAGAATCTCGTCTTCGGTCATTGAGAGATCGGCTTTTATGTGCGCCACATTGGTGCGCGCATTGTGATATGTGACAACATCAACGATTGCTCCTGCTTTTTTAAGCATATCCGCGACGGCCTCGAGAGCAACATACTGTGCAATCTTATGCTCCGGAATAAATCGTTTTGTAAACGGATATTTGCAAAGCGCAACCTGAATGCGCTCCTTGATACCCGACGGGTACAGCGCGTGTCCCAAATCATACAGATGGATGATGCGCGCGCCCGGCTTTGCACACGCAACGGAGAGCTCAAGAAATGTTTTCAGGTCTTTCACATGTTCTAAAACACTCATGGAGACGACGACGTCAAAAGAATTTCTGTAGTCACGCTCGGTCTCATAGGCAAGACCGGTAATGATTCTTACGTTATCCCGAACACCCATATGTTCACGCGCTTGTTCCGCCGCTTCCGCGCTCGGTTCGATGCCGACGTATGTACTATTGGGATGGGCACGGACAATTCCCGCAAGCTGAGACCCTGTTCCGCACCCCATTTCAAGAATACGGAGTGCCCCTCCGGCCTTTGTAACTTCACGCTCAATCTCGCGAAGCAGATATACTTTTGACGGTTTTTGCTGTGCCATACGAAAGTCAGTATACACATTCTTCCCACAAACGCTTATAGGCTTCGAGATACTCCCTTTCACTTTTTGGCACATGGGCCGTTATGCTCCTGTATGCTTCTTCGGCGAGGCGCGCATGCAGTGTCGGGTCACCGGCAAGCCACACGAGGTGTCCGGCAAGCATGTCCGCATCTTCGGGTTTTGCAACGAGAGCGCTTTCGCCGTGGCGAAGTACGTCTCCGGCAATGCCGACATCAGTGGTAACAATCGGACACTTTGCAAAAGCGGCTTCGACGAGCGTGCGCGCATACCCCTCGTGATTTGAAGTTAGGAGATACGTATCTGCCGTTTTGTAGAGGGATGCCACATCCTTTCGCCATCCGAGAAACACAACTGACTTCTGCAGACCAAGACGCATCACGCGCTCTTCAAGCTGCTTTCTGCATGAGCCGTCGCCCACAATGATAAGCCCCGCATCGGGAATCTGTATGAGCATTTCTTTGAAGGCGTCGATGCCGAGTTCTATGTTTTTCTCCCGTTCAAGACGGGACACCATAAGCACCCTGTATCCGAACTGCGGAAAAAGTGCGCGCACATCTGTTGTTATCGGCGCCCCTGCAATCTGAGAGCCGTCTACAAAGATCGGGAGTACTGTGTGTTTTTTTCCGATAAGCCGCTTCCCGAGTTCGTGTTCCGCATGCTTCCAAATACGCTCACTCACGACACGAATGCCGTCGGCGCGAGGCAGTGTACGCCGCGCAATACGCATACGAACCCAGTTGAGAAGCGATTCCTTCCTGAATTCTTTTCCAAAAATATCGCCGTGCATCTGGATTTCAAGTTTCGTGCCAAAGTGCGTTGCGAGAGCACGGCCCGCAAGACCTGTCTCGGCAGGGTCCTGCACTGTTATCACATCCGGCCGGGGAAGTGTCTTCCCTATCCGTATCGCATCGGTGATGTACCGCCATTTACTTTTTGACCGGGTTGCAAACACCCGGACGCGGGGCGAAAGTTCTTCGTACGCGGGAACTCCATGCGCCTCTGTGGCGTACAAAATCACCTCAAGCGACTCGACAAGATCGCCATAGGCACACATGCGGCGGCGTACGTCGCTTTCTTTCTCAAATATATTCCGGTCTGTGCTGATCATGAGGACGCGCATAGTTCAGGGTGTGATGAGGGCAAGAAATTCCCGTGCAATATCTTCATACGAACGCACAAAAGAAAAATGCTCCGCTTTTTTCTTTTGTGCTTCATAGTTTTTCTCGTCAGCAAGCCAGACGATTTTTTCGGTAATCGCGCGGACATCAAGCGGGTCGACAAACAAAGCCGTGCCGGCAAGCCGCTCCGCAAGCCCTGTTTCTTTGGTGAGAATAAGCGGCTTGCCGAAAGAAACCGCGCGCAGAGCAAGATTCGGACTAATATCACCAAGGGAGACGAGAATACCTGCGTATGCGTTTTGTATGCGTTCGAGTGCTTCCTCGTGGGAAAGGTCGGAAAGAAACGAGAGGGAGATGTCCGGAGCATGCTTGCGCGCTTCGGCAAACGCTTCCCGGACGATGCTTTCATTCTTCCAGACGAGACTGCGCCTTGCGCAATAGACAAATTCTTTCCCCGACGCCGGATGCGGTTCGACTTTCGGGTATGCATTTTCAAGTATTGCAACGGTGTTCTGAGAAATACGGTACGGAGCCTCCCAGATAGCGCGTTGGTACGCTGTGCTAAACACAATACGGTCCATGTGTGAAAGCGCCCAGCGTGTCAGTGAAAAAATTATTCGTTCTTTTATAGTGAAGGAGCGTTGTGCTGTATAAAAATCGGAGAGCAGAATTTTTTCCTTTGTCCGCTCCACATATTCTTCCCACAGGAAATCGCCTCCCGTTCGAAGCACCGTCACGCCGCCAAAAAACATACGCAAAATCGCGACAGGCACACACACGCTGAACGTGTCGAGCACGAGCGTCCAGTCTGCGGAGCTATACGCCGGCAGCGTCTTCAAAAAATACACAAGATGGCGAAGACCTGTCGGCAACCTTCGCTCAACAGTGAACGTTCGCACGGTCACCGTGTGGCCGAGCTTCTCAAACTCCTCTTTGAGGCTCTTCGCATAATGCGCAGGCCCCCCGGCTTCCGGCGGATAGACACCTGTGGCAATTAAAATTTTCATTGTGGTAGTGCCGTCATATACACCTCGTCGTAGAGCCGTTTGGTAATTGCATCCCAATCATATGTTTCGGCGACAAGCGCGCTCGCATTCGCAATGAGCGACGCGCGCAGTGCTTCGTCCGTGAGCGCGCGGGACAATGCCTGCGCGATTGAGTCCGCGTTCTCTGTTTCTCCAAAGAGCCCGGTTACCCCGTCCTTGAGAAAATCCGGAATACCGCCGACGGGCGTCGCGACGACCGGGACATGAGCTGCCATCGCTTCAAGAAAAACGATGCCGAAGCCTTCGGAGAGCGGTGTGCGCGCATACACATCCGCACAAGCAACAAGCTCACCGACTTTTTCATGCATCACGTGCCCGAGAAACAGAATCCGGTCTGCAGCATTGTGCTCGCGGGCGAGCATTTCAAGTTCCGCGCGCCTGCTGCCGTCGCCGGCAATTGCAAGATAGACACCAGGAAGCTTCGAGACGGCGACAATCAAATCCTGCACGCCGTTTTTGTGCTCAAGGCGCGATGTCGTCACAATGACGGGCTTGTCGAGCGGAAGGCCAAATGCACCACGGACTCTTTGTTTCTCGTCTCCGCGAATCGGTTTGAAGACGTTCATTTCAACGCCGTTCGGAATCATGACGGCATGTTCTATTCCCTGTCGCTTGTAGTGAACACATAAATCATTGCTGACCGCGTGGCAAACGCGCGCCCGTTTATATATTGCGCGTTCAACTGCCATCTGCAGCCGTACAACGAAACGCGCTTCAGGGTGGTAGATGGTGAAATCAGCGGACTGAATCGTTATGACATAGGGAACACCGGTAACGAGAGAAACAAAATAACACACGAGGCCGCTGAAAAAACCGTTCGCATGAATAAGCGGGTGCCGGAGTTTTCGTACCGCACGGACCGTCTGCCAAAACAAGACCGGAAGCGCCGACAACACATACCAGTATGAACTGTAGGAAAGGTCTTTGAGCTCATAGAGCGACGCTGTACGCGCAATGGAAAGGTTTCCTTTGGTTTCATGCGACGGTACCCCATGGACGCGGCCCGTGATAATGTACACGGGAGTGGTCGCTGAAAGACGCTCTGCCACATTTTCCAGAAATACTTCAAAACCTCCGATAACCGGAGGATAGTGTAGAATCGGTATAACAACAGAGAACTGTGTATGATTACGTTCCATCCGACAATAACATTAGGGTCCTTTCTCAAAACGCTCCTTTCTGAGGCGGAAGACCCGAAAAAGCGCCTTGCCGCCTTATTTAAAGCCAATGATAGCATACTCACCGATTCCGGCCGATCGGCGCTCGGTGTCATTATTGAAGCCCTCCACCTCGAAAACACGCGCATGGGGATACCCGCTTTTCTCTGTACAAACCTTCTTCCCGTGCTCGAGCACTACCACATCGAACCCGTTTTTATAGACAGCGAAGAAAACGGATATCAGTTCACCGCAGCGTCATACTCGGGTTCATTTGAAAGTGCGCTTGTTGTCGCAACATACGGACGCACACCCGATCTCCGGCTCGTCGAGGACCTCGAGCGACGCGGCATCCGCGTTATCGAAGATTACGCACACGTTTCCCTTCCTCCCGGACCGGAAACAGTAATTCGCCCGCGACTGTACAGTTTAGGGAAAACACTTGCCGTGCCTGATGGCGGACTCGCCGTTCTTCCCGCCGGAATTTCTTTTCAAAAAACACTCGAAAAACCGGCGTGGTCATTTCGCATGCTGAAAAATATTCTCAAGACGTGGCGCTTGTGCGCATCGGGTATTTTTTGGCTGCGAACCGTTGTGTCACGCACTGAAACAACACCGCCTTCGTGGGGCGGTATTCACGCGATTTCAAAAATAACAGAACGTTTCCTTTCAAGAGCGCTCGCCGAACGCATTCCACGGGCGCCGCAAGAGACGTACACCTATTGCTTCCCCATCACGGTAGAAAACCCGCGCGCTGTGCAGAAAACATTGTTTGCACACGGCATTATTGCGGAACAAATCTGGAATCCAATTATTGTTGCTGTGCAAAAAGACGCACCCGTTAGTTTTCCAAACGCATGCAAAAAAGCACAGGAGACTGTGTGCGTGCCCCTCTGGCATATCGCGAGTGACGAAACCCAAAAACGTTACGAGGAAAAGCTAAAACACGTACTTTCCGGCATATTTGCTGGCTTCGGGAAGTAAGAAAAGAGGCACAAAACGCCACAGTGAGCGCAACGGCGACTGCCGTGCTGACTCCCGTGCAACATGCGGCGCAACCGTGAAAACCGCGCAGGGTTCTCCGCGCCACCCTTCTTTAAATGTCTGGAGTGACGATCCTGTTCGTGTGCCGCCGAGGAACATCGCTTCTTTGCCGAGTTCTGCGTACCGCTTGAGATTTTTAAACAGCATGTGGTGCGCAGCGTTGTGTTTTTTACCGATAGCGTCCGCCATGCTCAAGAAATAATGCACGGTTTTTTCTCCTGAGAGACATAGCGCCGCCGCATGCGGAACACCATCTACGAGAAACATGGTAATCGCATGCGTGCCCAGATACGCAAAAGCTCTGAAAGGCAGCGCCAGGGCGCCGACACGGCGCATGGTTTTGAGATACAGCGTATATGCGGTCTTCATGTCTTTCTCTGTTGTTGCAAACGTAATATCGCAACCCTTCGGCACACCCTCTGAAACAATATGACGAAGCGTTTTACGGAGCGAGCCGGCGCCGAATCCGGCGAGCGGCACGCGAAAATCAACGATATCGGCGGAGAATCCTTCCGCGGGTAGAGCCCGGGCGAACCACTCGTGTACACGGATCGTCGGCATCTCGTCAAAAAAATTTTTTACGTCATCTGCAAACTGCGGAAGCGACAGCTGTGCTTCGCCAAGCGCGAACACATCACCCCCGTCAGAAAACGGGACTGTTGTAAAACGGTTTTCTATGTGCGCAAGACGAAGCACGTGCGTGCCGCGATACAAAAAATAGGAGATAGCCATGTAGGGAAACGCGCGCATCAGCTCCTCGTCCCAGGGGGCAGCCGCGAAAGGAGTGCCGGCGGCGGCCGTCATTGCATATGCCTCCTCCCGGGAGAGCGCACGAAGTACCGCCGTATTATTGTCTTTTTTCATAGTGTTCTGCGCACGCGTGCATCGGAAGGACGGAGAGATGCCCTGAATCACGAAGCTCCGCGGCAAATGAAAGGATTGCTTCCAAGGAACGAAACTGCTTGTCCGTATCGTACGAGAAGTTTGAGGGATGAAACCAAAGGTGAAAAATTTTTCCGCGTTCGGCGGCCTTAAAAATACCGTACCGAATTTTCCGCACAAGTTGAAACGGCGGGAGCAGTTTTTGAACTCCTTTCCGTGAAATAAAGAGCATGCTGTCCGGGAGATTCAGAAGTCCGCTTTTGTGTTTTTCCGGAAGCACACTTCCCGCCGTCGGAAGCCAGTAGTCAATTCCCCTGCCGAGCGTCCAAAGCCGCTCCGGCAAAAAACTGTACCAGGTTTTTCGCAAACCGCGAAAAACCGTAATGCCCGCCTCCTTTAGCACATCAAAATGCCCTGTCTTATTGCGCGGAAAAATAAATGTCGCAAATGGAAATTGCCGTCCGATATGCATCGCCCGGGCTTTGTCGACATCCCGCTTCGCTGTTTCCCTGTCGACAGAATCAAACAAAATGTGCCCAAATGAATGGCTCGCGATTTCATGCCCCACAGGAGAATCGGCTATTGCATCCGCAAGACGTTCTCCGTCAAACCATGCGAGATCCTCTCCGTGGGCGCCTTTTTCGAGCAGCCCGCCAACGATTGCCCACGTCGCAGGAATGTTATATTTTTCGAAAAGAGATAGAAGCCGGCGGGTAATAACCGTTTCTTTTCGAATACGCGCTAAATCTGCCTCTTGCAGATTCTTGTCAGCGACTCCCCACGCGTATTCGTAGTCAATACTAACCGTAAAAACGCCCTTCATAGACAATGCTTATACCGGCATCATAGCACGTCAGCGTTCCTTTGGCGTGGTGTCAATGATTGTCATATCTTCCGGCCGAATCAGTTCCCCATCGGCGGAAAGTGTGAGCCCGGATACTTCCGAAATTTTTTTCCTGTGCCACAAAAGAGTTCCCAGAAGCACCGCGCAGCACACTCCGATTATGACGCCGAGTGCTGTGCGGCTGCCGCCGCTTTTCGGAACTCCCGCGGCTCCGAGTACAATCGCCGATGTTGTTGCAAGGGTCACCGGCTCCTCAAGCTGCTTCGGCGCACTCGTTGCCGCCGATGTTTCCGGTTCAGCAACGGCTGTTTCCGGCACCTCGGCACGAGGCGGCGGCAGAATAATTTCATTCGTATCGTACTCTGTTTTTTCCTCTCCCGCGCCAGGCACAGAAACCGATTCAGTTTCCGCAAATGCCAGGGCGACTTCAACTTTGTCCGGAAAAAGCAAAGAAATTTTATCCCCCGCAGAAAAGTTGAGATTTGTAACCAGTTCAGGGAAGCGAACCTTCGTGTGCGGTGCGATCCGAGTGTTCTCAGGAAAAACGAAGGATTTCAAACGTCTGTCGTTGTCTCCTCGGCGGGCTTGAAGAAACCACTTCGCGATATCCAACTCGTACTCTGCGTCATTTACGATTTCAACAAAACCGCTTTCCCCCGCTACGGCATCCCCGATGCGGGCTTTAGGCTCAATTATCTCCACAGTTTTTGTGTCTTCGGCTCTCTGCCCCTCAAACGAAACGCGCAACACAACGGTATACACACCCGGTTGACGATAGGTATGGAGCACTTGTTCGCCTCGTCCGCGCGTTCCGTCACCAAATGCCCAGTCCATAACCGGGTGGTATAACTCCTTATTCTTATCATCAACGCCCCACCCCTCAAATCTGACATCGGCTCCGACAACATTAACCTCATCGAGGCCGGCAAATGCAAACACTTTCTGACGGTAGCCACCGGATACCTTGGGTGCCATGGGGTTTGTTGTTTTTGCCGTCGTTGAGGCCGTTCCACCGGGCACTCCCTCTGTCTTTGTATTTTCAGTGCTGTTTACCGCACCAGCAGTCGGCACGCCGGTTATCCATGTACCGTCGTCCTGGCGCTGCGCCGTATGCTTTGTGGTGTTGTCTCCGCCTACGTTTTGCCAGTTTGTTCCGCCGGCAACCGTATCAATTACTGCCCCGCTCCCGTCTTTAAGCACGAGCGTCTCGCCCGTGTTCGCTAAATTACCCGAGTAGATGAGATCCGCCGGGACACCAGATGCGCTTTCGTCGTCAGTTCGTTCGAGAAGGAAAAAACCGTTCCCCCCGATGGATCCCGACAGTGTTATTTTTGGTTCTCCATCGGATGCAGTCAGAGTCCAACCGGACACAGCAACGTCCTCCGCGCCATCGTTCCGTAACTCAATCCATTCATCGTTCGCGGATGCTGCCGTTCCCATCCATGCGATTTCGTTGATGGTCACTGCAGCGCGAACGATGCCGGGAAAGAGCGTACATGCCAGAACCATGTACCACATGTATCTCATACGCGAATACAGTAACAGGCACATGTTCAAGAAAAATTAAAAACCACACCTCGACACGACTGCGGCGGGGTGTGGTTATGTTTTGCAGAGTGCGCGTCTGCTATTTTTTCTCCTGTTCAAAAAGTTTCTTGAGTACGTGTTCCGGTACTTCGTGCGACTGCGGAGCTTCCTGCTTGGGCGCATGCTCAGTGCGCGGCTGCTCGCGATGCGGTTGTGAGCGCTGCGGACGATGCGGTTGCTGCTGTCTCGGCTGTTCGGGCCGTGCCTGTGCCGGCTCCTGTTTTTTCGTCTCCGTCTGCAGGGGCGGTGTCTGCGCCACTATCTGGTCACCCAAAATCGCCGAGAGTGCGTTGCGAAGATCGGCAACGTGCTCCGGTGTCGGCCCTTTTGCCCGGCGCTGTTCTTCTTCTTTTCGTTTTTCGCGTAAGCGGTCGAGTGAAACAACGTTGCGGATTTCGAGCTCCCGGTCCGGTTTTTTTGGAAATTCTTTTTTCTGCGTGTTTTGTTGCCCCGCCTGGCTAGACCCTGCGCGGGAATCATGTCCGGCGTGCTGTGCTGCATCTCTCCTTTCGCCGCGTCCGCTGCGGTCATTTCGGTTTCCGCGCTCGCCGCGATCATCAGCGTCCTTTTTCCCTCCGGGCATTTTTTTGTGCCACTCAATAATCTCCTCTTCGACGATTTGGCGCGGGCGCGAAAATTGTTCGCGTGAACGGCCGATAGCAACATCGCGGTAGGAAATATGCGGACGCGCAATGGGCGGAAGCGTCCGCGCCGAAAACGGCGCTGATGCCATCCCGTCAATCATGAGTTTCAGGTACACCTGCGCAAAGCCGAGGTTCACCAAATCTTCGGCGGTAAATGCGGGAGCATACTCCTTTTCCAAATATTCGGCGTCGGTTGCGCCGACGCGGAACGTCGCCATGGTACCCACGTTACCGAATACCGCCGCGCGCACTTCGTCGGACATCTGCTCAATGTACTGATGCGCAATCGTGAGATTCAGTTTATATTTTCGGGCTTCGGAAAGAATATCGGCAAATGATTCGTTCGCGAACGACTGAAATTCGTCCACATACAGGTAGAAGTTCGGGAGCTTGTCGAGTTCCTGTTCACGCAAATCCGCACGCGACATCGCCGCAAGATAAATCTTTGTGATAAGCATGGACCCCAAAAGGTTCGCGCTGTCTTCGCCCACCTGCCCTTTTGATAAGTTGATGATGAGAATTTTTTTCTTATCCATCATTTCACGGATGTTGAATGTGGACTTCGGCTGGCCGATGAGATTGCGGATGACCGGGTTCGCCGTAAACTGACCGACTTTGTTTTGAATCGCCGGCGTAGCCTCCTGAGCAAAGCGGTCGGTGTAATTTGCAAACTCGTCTTCCCAGAACGAGCGCACCCCGGGGTCGGTAACGTGCGAAACGACATCCTTGCGGAAATCCTTGTCTGCAAGCATGCGGTTGATGCCGAGCAGTGTTGAATTCGGATACTCAAGAAGCGCGAGAATCGTGTTGTTGAGAATGTATTCCATGCGCGCCGACCACGCATCCACCCAAATCTTTTTGAACGCTGACATCAAGCCCGCCGCAACAAGGTGGCGCTTGTCAGGACCGATATCTTCCATCACGTTGAATGAAACCGGATTCGCAAGGTCAAACGGCGCAAAATAGAGCACATCGTTAATGCGCTCTTCAGGAATATAGTCGAGGAGGAGATCTGCGGTTTTGCCGTGCGGATCGATAAACGCAAAACCTTCGCCGTTCTGAATATCCTGAACGGCCATATTCTCAAGGAGTGTTGATTTACCGGTACCGGTCTTTCCGATGACATATACGTGCCGCGTGCGGTCTTTTGCTTTGATGCCAAATTTCACCCGCTTGTTGCGGTAATCGGTTTCTCCGATATAGGTGATCCGTCCCGGATCGTATGACGAACGAGTGTCCATTACTCCTTTGAGTATAAAACCTCGGACGACAAAGCGCCAGATAAAAACAAACCGCCCCGGGTCGGGGCGGAACAACAAGAACGCGCATCACGAGGGACGATCAGGGAGACATCCGAGACGAATCACGCGACAGCCGTAGAGAAATGCCAGAACGAGAAGACCGAGAAGGGCGAAAGCGCTCCTTCGCCGGTCGAGCCCGTGGCAAAAGACGTCGTTCGCTATGTCGCAGGCAAACGCGGGAATCAGCCAGAACAGAAACCCTAAGCCGGAAAGAATCGGACGGACAAACGTACGGAGAATCATTTTAGTCATGAATGACGACACTCTTGCCGTCCGCGGACAATTCCACAGTCCAGCCACCCGGTTCATATTCTTCCTTGAGCCGCCTGAGAACCTCCGGGGAAACCGCGGCAACGAGAACGCACTTCCCCATGAACAAGAGCAACTTGTCGATGAGATCGTGCACACTCGCACGCGCAGCGTCGTACAGCGGAGGACTAGCCCGAATCTCACGAACACGGTCCACTGAAATCACGCGCACCTCCCCTTGGTTGTGATGTAAATCTTCCGAAAAAGGTACAGGACTACTCTTCTTCCGTCAATGTAGATTGCTCTTCGATGAGAAGCGCGCCGCGTGTATAGGTATTCCCCGCATCCCACAGCGCCCAGCTTGTGAGCCCGGCGTCATACGCCGCCTTCATCTGTGCGCGAACCATATCGGGCGTATATGTTGCGCCCAAGTCGAAATCCTGGAGCCACGGACGCATTTGCAGTATTGAAAATCTCTTGTGTCCCTTCTTCGCCTGCTCACGCAAGAATGTTGCCTCAGTGGTTGTTGCAGTTGACTGCGGAGCATCCATAAGCGCGCGTACACGGCGAACCGATGCGTCCATGGAATACTTCACGACCTCGTACGGCGCAGTCGCGGGTTTGGCAATGCCGATAAATCCTTGGTTGTAATGCGACGGATACACCATGGGCATGACGTAATCAAAGTACGGCAACGCACGTTCAAGCAACTGACCGATACCCAAGTCGTCTGTGTTGGTAGTTGTATAACCGAAAAGATCCACGGAGAGTTTTGGCACACCGTCGTTGTCTTCCCACGGTTCCGACAAATGTGTAAAGAGATACGAGAAGAAATCTTCAAGAACTTCCTCTTTGGGGCGACCGCCGCTTAGGGTGAAGGCGATGTCCTTCATGTTTCCATCCGAGGGATAGCGCACGTAGTCAAAATTTATTTCATCAAACCCGATATCGTATGCTTCCCGAGAAATCACGACGATATACTCCCAGAAATCTTCCGCACCGACGTCAATAAATGAAAGTCCTTTGTGGTCTTTCCACACACTTCCGTCAGATTCTTTTTTAACCGCGAGTTCAGGATGCACGCTTGTGTAATACGGATCCTGAAATACCGTAACGCGGGCAATGGTATAAATGTTTTTGTCACGCAAAAGCTTCAGGAAATCACGCATATCCCGAGCACCGCATGCATCAGACACCGAATCCGCAAGCACTGCATTGTCTGTCGAAAAACCGAGCTTCCCTGTGTAATCTTTGACATCAATAACGACGGCATTAAGCTCCGTGTCATCAATAAGCTCCACAAGCTCACTCCTAAATCCTGGCGTACCGACAACACACTGCGACATGTAGATTGCCTTGAGCGGCTCCGGAGTCGCAAGATGCGGGACGCTTTTCTTTTGCGCGGGTTTTGTCACCGCTTCCGCGACATCATCAAGCACTTCTCCCGTGCGGTCATATGACAAAGAAAAGAAACGCGGAACCGAGAGACCGGCGCCGAGTACGGCAAAAAAGCCGAGAACAAAAAAAATTGTCTTCAGAGGAAACCCGCGTCGCGGTGTGTCGTGTCCCGACGATTTTGTCTTGTTACGAATGTCGTGCATGAGTAAGTACGGTGCCGATAATCAGGGCGCCAATGACCGCCGCCGTCCATCCTTTTGCAGCATACGGGATTGCAAGAAGGGGCATGAGACACAGGATGATGCCGAGTGTTATGAGTATTTTATGTCTTCCGTGCATGCGCCGTAGTATACCCTGTTGATGACAGGTTTGTAAAAAAACGCTATGCTGTGGACAGCAATGTTCCAGCCGTCTCCCGAAGGGAGACAGAAAGGAGGAGCGCTGATATGAGGGTCGGCACCATCGGCACCCGTTACATCGAGGATCGCCAGAAGATCATCGCTGACAAGAAGAAGACCATCATCGGCAGATCCGGAGCCACCATCTTCTAGGAGGTGATCCAGCGTCTCGTCGCCGGACACCCTATCGGCGACGCTCCTTCCGCGCCATTCCCCTGGCGCACGCTCCCGCAGAAAACAGGCCCGGCAATTGTTGCCGGGCCTCTCTCCGTCTCCAATAGAAGTTTCGTTTTTTCTTGCAGAGACGAAGTCTCTGCGGTATCGTTGCGACAGAACCGTTCCGGAGGAGATATCCATGAGCGAAACCGCGTGGGAAGATCGCGAGCGGTATCTCCACGAGATCGCCCGCAGACAGAAGGACCTCACCGAGGAACAAATCAAGATGCTCTTTTTCTGGGAGTTCAGGAGTTACCTGATTGCCCCGGGTAAAAGCGTATTCATGCGTCTTGAGGAGCTTGTGCAGCAAGGTGTGCTCGTCTACAAGAACGAGCACTACACGTTCCACAACGAAACGAGGAGCCCGGCATGAATTCATTCGAACAAGAATGCCAGCTCCGCAAGGACTGGCTGCTCGGAAAACTCGAGGATGGTTTCTTCACACTCGAGGAAATTCGAGCGATGCTCGTCGCTGAGTTCGAGGATGAAATCATCGATCCTCAGGCAACGATTGCTGAGGTGCTCGGAGAGTGGGTGGAGGACGATGAAATCGTCCTCATCGGCGGAAAATATTCCGCCCGGTAGTGCGCACGAGGGGGCAGCGGCAGCTGTCCCTTTTCTATTGCGGAGACACCATAACCACCCCAGTACCACAACGCTTCGCGTTGGCTACGGGGCAGGCGAATTCATCTTCTTATTTACCAGATACGACAACGACGAACTCCCCTTTTTGTTTTTCCTTCTGCGTTTCGAAGTATGAGAGCACTTCATGTGCCGTGCCGCGCACTATTTCTTCGTAGATTTTCGTCAACTCGCGTGCAATCGCGACAGTGCGTTTCTCATCAAGAACTTCTGCGAGTGACGCGAGTGTTTTCATGATGCGGTGGGGTGATTCGTAAAAAATCATCGCGCGCTCGGAGTCCGCGATTTCCTTGAACAGCGTCTGTCGTCCTTTTTTGTGCGGCAGAAATCCCAAGAAAACAAAATCAGCAATCGGCATGCCTGCAATTGAAAGTGCGGTGGTGAGCGCAGACGGCCCCGGAATTGCCTCAATACGTGCGTCAGGCAGGCGCTCGCGCACTTTTGCGACCACGAGAGAGCCCGGGTCTGAAATACCCGGTGTCCCGGCATCAGTTACAAGACCGACTTTTTTTCCTTCGGTTAGCGCCCCGACAACCGATCCGACTTTCGCATGTTCCGTGCGGGCATTTAGGGACGTGGTACGCGTTGTAATGCCGTATCGCTCAAACAAACGTTTTGTGACGCGCGTGTCTTCACAAAAAACAACATCGCACTCCGCAAGAATGCGCAGTGCGCGCATCGTCACATCCTCAAGGTTTCCGATGGGTGTGCCTATGACAAACAGTGTGCCGAGGTGTTGTTCCATATCAGTTGAGAAGGGATTCCCCTACCTTGTAAATGTCCCCCGCACCGAGCGTGAGAATAATCGTATCGTCTGCCGCAGAAGTGCGGAGCGTTTCTGCAATGCTTTCCGTTTCATTGTATGACTCGGCAGCGATACCACGCGCGCGAAGTGCGCGCGCTAATTCATGGTGCGACACACTTCCGTCGTCTGTCTCCCGTGCAGCATAAATCGGCGCAAGCAGCACGCGGTGAGCACGGTCAAAACTTTCCGCAAAATCATTGAACAGCAGTTTCGTGCGGCTGTAGAGATGCGGTTGAAACACAACGGTGAGTTTTTTCTCGGGGAAACGCTTTTTGAAGCCGGCAAGTGTTGTCCGGATTTCCGTCGGGTGGTGTCCGTAGTCATCGTACACCTCCGCACCGGAAGCAATAACGCCCTTATGCTCGGATCTGCGCCACGTGCCTTTAAACCGTTCGAGTGCGCGCGCAACGTGCGGTTCGGGTATCTCAAAAAAATCCGCAACAGCATGCGCAACAGCGGCATTCAGAAGATTGTGGTCGCCGAGCACGGACAGTTTCCGTTCCGGATTGACGTACGCCCTGTAGTTCACGATAGTCGCGCGCACATTCTTAAGCGCCTGACGCGTCCTCGGGTCGTCCAAGTCACAGATGATGACGCCGTCCTCGGGCACTTTCTCCACCAGCTCACGAAACGCAGAAATGATGTCGTCGATATCCCGGTAGTAATCAAGATGGTCCGCGTCAATATTTGTGATGACAAGAATATTCGGGGAAAGATGCAGAAACGAGCGTTTATATTCACATGCCTCAACAAGGAAGCGGCGTTCGTCTCCCGGGACAAAATTGGAACGTCCGCCCGAGAGCAAGCTTCCGACAATAACGGTCGGATTCACGTGTTCACGCAAGACATCAGCAATCATCGCGGTCGTAGTCGTCTTCCCGTGCGTACCCGACACCGCAATCGTAAAAGCATTGCCGGAAATCTCACCGAGCGCCTGCGGATATGAGAGCGTCGGAATCCGAAGTTCCCGTGCACGTGAAAGCTCCGGGTTGTCATTAAGAACCGCAGGAGAATACACCACGAGATCAGTTTCGGGAGCAATGTGCGCGCGGTCGTTGCCTTCATAGATGCGCGCACCGATTCGTGCAATCTCCTCGGTGATGCGCGAAAGAGACCGGTCGGAACCGCTCACCTCTTTGCCTTCAGCGAGCGCCATACGCGCAAGCGCGGAAACACCGATGCCTCCGATACCGAGAAAATGGATATGCTTTGCGTTTTTGAAGTGACTCATGATTGTGTTTTCAGGTCCAGATATGCCCGCACGATTTTTGACTCACACAAATCAGTTCGTTCGTATCTTCCTTGCTGAGCGTCCATAAGTTCTATAAGCTGCTCGGGTTGTACCCATCTTGTCTCTGCATTGTATTCCACGTCTTCACCCGAACGCCGCTTAGGATCAACAGTCTCGCACATCACGTGAAAGTAGAGTGTTGTCTTTTCAATTTGGGCTCCCCAGCGAGGAAAGCTGGCTTGGATTGAGCCCAGGTATCTCTGGAGTGAGCCTGTGATGCCAAACTCCTCCATAATCCCGCGCTCCACAGTATTTTCAAAAGATTCCCCCGGCTCAGGTGTCTCCCTCATTAAAATATAAGTATCTTCTATTCCATCACCCCACGGCCCCTTGATGTAGTGCGTGCAAATCTCTCCTTTATTATTCGTAATAAGGGCTCCGATTGACACGTGGAAAGGACTTTCTTTTGAATGTTTTATTAAATTCATATTTTTTCTACCTCGGCCACAAACTGATCCCCGCGGTCGTATTCATTGACGAACATGCCGAACGACGCAAAACCGGGGCTCAGGAGTATGATATCACCCGGCTTCGCAGCCTGTCGCGCCGCAATAACGGCATCGTGCATGTTCTCTGCCTCCGTAACCGACTCAAATGCACCGTCGTGAATGAGATGTCTGATTTTTTCTGTCCCCGTTCCTAGAAGCAGGACGAGCGCCTTGCAATAGTCAGGGAGTGCGCGCACAAGCACGCTCGCGTCAACTTGTTTGTCTGCGCCTCCCATGATGAGCACAATGTTCTTCTTCCCGCCGAGCGCACGTATCGCCGCAAGCGCCGCGTCAGGAACCGTCGCGGTTGTATCGTTGTAATAGGCAATGCCGTCTTTCTCGGATAAAAACTGAAGACGCCCGGGAACACCCGCAAAGGTCGCCACGACTTCATCGATAGTATCTTCAGCAACGCCGAGCGCGCGAGCCGTGGAAGCGGCAAGCGCAATGTTTTGTCCATTATGCTCGCCCTGAAGCGAACGCGAGCGTTTTTCAAAAGCGGGGGCGGAGGGGCGCCGCATGCGCGGCGCATGCGGCGCGTGCATCTTTTCAACCCACGGCACAACACTTTCGCCGACAAAACACACATCACCCTCGCCCTGAAAACAAAAAATCTGCGCTTTGTCATTAAAGTACCGCTCCATTGCCTGTTCTTCGTCCCCGCCGACGGCCTTCAGATAATAATTCATATGGTCGGGCAAAAAGGTCGTAAAAACCGACACCTGCGGGCTCATGCGCGCATCACCAAAACTCTGGAGCTGCCATGAATCAAGTTCAAGCACAAAGATATCATCCGGCATGAGGTCATCGAGAAACGAAAGCGTTGAAACTCCCTGAATATTTCCGCCCTTGCGCACACGCCGTTCCGGAAAACCGCGCGAGAGCATCTCGGTAAGAAGGTAGGTGACCGTCGTCTTTCCTTTGCTTCCCGTCACACCGACAAGATACCGTTCATCGTCACGCCCGACACTTTTTTTGTATTCCCGAAGCAGTTGGACAAAAAGCGACACGCTTTGTTCTACGGGAATCCCGTTCGCATGTGCTGCAGCCAAAAACGGCGAATCGGGCGGAACATTTGCAGCGCGCACAATCAAATCCCGGTTCTGGAAGTCTTGGGGCCGGTGCCCGCCGAGTGCAAAGGTAACATTTTGAAAACCGGAAAGTTTCTCCAGGGATTCCGCGAGCGCATCCGCAGATTTCATGTCGGTCACAATGAGGTCTGCACCGTGTTTTGCAAAAAAAATGGCATCTCCGACGCCCCGTCCGAGAAGCCCCAGACCCATGAGTGTAATCTTCTTGCCCTTGAAAAAGTCGTCCCACATGCGGGAACACTATACCACGACCCGCCGCAGGGTTGTCGGAATGTGCACCAAAATGTCATACGGAATGGTGTCACACAGCTTCGCCAAAGACGCGACAGAGTTTTGTGCTTCGGATTTCGTGCTTATCACTTCCACCCCATTCCCCTCTGCAACGCCCGGCACATCCGTGACATCAACAGTCGTCATGTTCATAGATACGCGTCCGATAATTGGGCACATTCGAGGTTCGACCTCTCCGGGAGGTCGAACCTCTACAAAACCGCAGTTTGAAAGCCGGCGGTCAACACCTTCGTAGTATCCGACGGGAATCGTCGCAACGCGTGTTTCACGTGCCGCTTTCCAGGTGAAACTGTACCCGACACGCTCCCCCGCCTCTATGGTGCGCACTCCTGTTACGGATGTTTTCATGGAAAGTGCGGGAGTAAGTCCGGAAACGACATCTGAAACACCATAGAGTCCGATGCCGAGTCTCCCCACATTTGCGTCAATTTTTTCCGCGAAGCGGACACCTGCGGTTGCCGACAGATGAAAATATTTTGTGTGCGGAAATGCCGCGCGCCACTTCTCCGCAATATCGTTCCACACTTTTATTTGCATCGCTGTCATTCCATCGTCATCACCGTCGGCATCAGCGAGATGCGAACAAATACCTTCCACGTGAAGATGCGGATGTGTTGCTGTGATTTGAATTGCATGCGGAAGTTCTCTCGGCGCAATTCCCTGCCGGTGCATGCCGGTATCAAATTTGAGATGCACGGATACAGGCGTCTCTGTTTCTGCAATTTCCCTGAGCTGGTGCAGTGAGCCGACGGCAAACGAAACGCCGTGCATCGTGTTTTTTTTGATGTTGTGCGAAAGCGTGTGTCCGA
>CAZSMD010000005.1:0-28632 GCA_964608145.1 uncultured Candidatus Saccharibacteria bacterium
TCACGAGCGCGCAGGTATCCATGCTCTCGGCGCACATCGTAACAGTTGAAGTCGACCTCTCCCGCGGACTCTACGCGTTTACCGTCGTCGGATTACCCGATAAAGCTGTTGAAGAATCACGTGACCGCGTATCGGCGGCAATAAAAAATTCCGGATTTGAATCGCCAAAATCGCGAAACCAGAAAATCGTCATTTCTCTTGCGCCTGCAGACATGAAAAAGGAAGGGCCGCTGTTTGACGTGCCTATCGCGCTCGCATATCTGCTTGCCGAAGGTGCTATTGCATTTGATGCAACGAAAAAAATATTTGTCGGCGAACTTTCGCTCCAGGGAGACATCCGTCCCGTGCGCGGCATACTTCCCATGGTCATGAAGGCGCGTGAAGAGGGTTTTCTGGAGGTCTATGTCCCCCGTGAAAATGCAACAGAGGCGCGTCTTGCCGACGGTATCGCCGTTTTCGGTGTTGCAACGCTCCGTGAACTCATTGACCATCTCAATACAAAAGAAAAAGATACGCCGCGAACACTCCTTGTTCCTGAAGAGCCCGCACGCCGGACTTCCCACGCCGCACGCGCCGATGTTGATTTTAAAGATATACGCGGACAGGAGACCGCGAAGCGCGGTCTCGCCATTGCCGCCGCAGGCGGCCACAACATCGCCCTGTGGGGTCCGCCCGGCACCGGAAAAACGCTTCTCGCAAAAGCATTCGTCGGCGTTCTTCCGCCGCTTTCCACGGAAGATATGCTTGAAGTAACCAGCATTCACTCCATCGCCGGCACGCTCCGCGAAACGCTCATTGAGAATCCGCCGTTTCGTTCGCCGCACCACACAAGCTCCTATGTCGCGCTCGTCGGCGGCGGCGCTGTGCCAAAACCGGGAGAGATTACGCTCGCACACCGCGGTGTGCTTTTTCTCGACGAGTTTCCGGAATTCGACCGGCGGGTCATCGAGGCGTTGCGTCAGCCGCTTGAAGACAAAAAACTCTCCGTCGCGCGTGCAAAAGGTTCCGGAGAATTTCCTGCGGACGTCATGCTTGTTGCGGCAATGAATCCCTGTCCGTGCGGAAACTGGGGAAGTGAGAATCGCACCTGCATTTGTACGCCGCAGTCACTCGTGCGCTACGGAAGAAAATTATCAGGACCGATTGTCGACCGCATCGACATGTGGATTGAAGTGAGCATGATTCCGCACGAAACACTCGCGCAGCTGCCGGGCGGGGAAGAAAGCGAAAGCGTGCGGCAACGCATCGTTGCCGCACGCACCCTCCAGCAAAAACGTTTTGCCGGCACACGACTCCGCAAAAACAGCGACATGGGCGTCAAAGATATCGATACGTTTGTGCCGCTCGACGAACATGTCCGCGCGCTTCTCAACGCATCGGCGATGAAACTCAACCTCTCCGCACGGGCGTATCACCGCGTCATAAAACTCGCGCGAACAATCGCGGACATGAGCGGAGAAAATGCAGTGCGTACCGAGCACATGCTCGAAGCGCTTCAGTACCGCCCAAAATTATTCGGCATATAAACAAAAACACCCCCACCTCTTGGGAGTGCTTTTGTTTTCTGGATACATCTAGATCAGAACCCGGAGCGCGTATATACCCCACGCTACCGGCCCCACCCTAGAATGGATTCTGTGCTCCACGAACTTCAAAGTGCAGGTGCGAACCTGTTGAACGTCCTGTTGAACCTACATATCCGACAACATCACCCTGCGCTACTGTCTCACCGACGGTAACCGCATTGCTTGAGTTGTGGGCATACAGTGTTTGCGTGCCGTTATCATGCCGGATGACAACATAATTTCCGTAGCCGCCGTTCCAGCCACCGCCGTCCTTGCTGATGATAACTTCCCCGGCTGCAGCCGCGTAAATCGGCGCACCGTAGCTTGTACCGATATCAATACCGTTATACCCGTGAATACCCTGGGTCTTCACACCACCGACGATGGGACGCATGTAGTACCCCTCATATGAAGGACCGCTGTATGAAAGCTTGGCACCCGAGGACGCTTTGTTTGTTGCCGAAACCGGGACCTCGCCGTTCGGGATAATGACCTCCGTTCCGATTGCAAGCGCCTCATCCGCCTGCACTCCGTTAAACTGAGCGATTTCCGCAAGGTCACCCTTGTACTTTTTGGCGATAGAGGCGAGTGTTTCACCCTTTTTTACGATGTGCTGGACACCCGTAACCGGCAAAATAACGAGTTTGTCACCGGGTTTAATGGCCTCCTTCGGAGTAAGGTCGTTCGCCCAGCGGATAGTATTTGCCGATACGTCAAACATCTCAGAAATCTGGGAAAGCGTGTCGCCTTCACGGACAACGTAGATGGAAATCTCCCCGGGAGAGCCCGCTTTTGCACCGATGCCGTCCGGAACCATGCTGCCGTCGGGAGAGAGAGCGACGCCGTCCACGATGGTAATATCACCACCTCCGACCGCCGTTTCAGGGTCAGGGTTTCGAACCGCCTCCAAAAGACGCATGTTTTGGGAGTTATAGACCTTGCCGGAACCGACACCGTCCGCAGAAACCTGGCGTCCGAGGAACGCAAAAAGGCCGGCAAACATGAGCGCGGGCACCACGAGAAAAGCAACGGCTGTAGCCGATGTTTTACATGACGCGATGAAACCGTATGTAGTCCGACCAAAGAGACGTTTGGAGGGGTCGGAGTCTTCCGGGATATGTATTATATACCTAGGTTTAGGTAGTAATGCCGCCGTTTCAGTCAGGTGCCCCGCTTTTGGCAGGGGAGATACCGTCATTCAGTACAGGACACATTTTACCGTTTTTGACCCCTCCAGACAACGCATCTGTGGATTAAACTGGGATATTTCAGAATAGCAAAAAAGGCCTTACTGAGCCGTTTTTTACATTTTTTGAACCAAAAAATCCTTGACTCTATTGCGCAAAATGTGGTGAAAAGATATTGGGGTGACTCTTTTTTTACCAAAAGAACGTTGACAAGAGTCAAAAACCGTATATAATCTCACGCAAATGTACCTGACCCGCGGCAATCCTGCCCCAGGTCGAACAATTCAAGGAGAGAAAGGTGCGAGTTGCGACTTTCGTTGTGGAAATAGAACCTTCAGATGAACCTTACGCGGTTTTCGACCGCCTCGACTCCCAAGTCAATGACCTAGGCGACATCTTGATTCACTCAGTCACAGATTACACCATGGATCTTCCTATTCAGACCCAAATGGGTTTCTCGCAAGAAAAGGCGCTTGTTCGAGTTGTGGTCTACACCCCGGACACAAGGCAGCGCTGATCATGTCCATCGACATCGCCCAGAGGGCAACGATGGCGGCGGACGAGGCATACGAGATCGTCTTCCGCGCCACAGGGTCGGAGGAGTGGGCAAACCGAGCCTGGGAGGACGCATATGCGCGAGCATACCGCCAGCTCTCGGCAAAAACTGCTGCCTAGCCCGCAGAAAGCCCGCGCTTTCTGCGGGCTTTCTGTTTTTTATAATCTACCGCGGCCACATCGTGGTATCATTCGCACACAATGTCCGCGCACGAACTCAATCCCGCCCAGCAAAAAGCCGTCCTTCACACGGACGGCCCCTTGATGATTATCGCGGGCGCCGGAACAGGGAAGACACGCGTCATCACGCACCGCATTGCGCACCTGATTGACACAGGAATCCTGCCGGAACACGTCCTTGCCGTCACGTTCACCAACAAGGCGGCAAAAGAAATGCGCGACCGGCTTTCAAAGCTCCTCTCAACCTCATTTGCACACCCGTTTGCACCGCACACACCGTTCATCGGCACATTTCACGCGCTCGGCGTAAAAATACTCCGCGACAACAGCGGTGTGCTTGACATCCCCAAACACTTTTCGATTCTCGACCGCGACGATTCGCTCTCAATCATCAAGCGCGTTTCAAAAGAGCTCGGCCTTGATCCGAAGCGCTTTCCGGGAAGCACATTTCTCGCGGTTATGTCACGGCACAAGGGAGAATCCGTTGACCTCGCGCGTTTCAAGGAAAAATTTGCTGTTGATTATTTTTCACAGACACTTGCGCTTGTGTGGGAGCGGTACGAGTCGGAATGCAAAAAAGAAAAAGGGCTCGACTTTGACGACTTGCTTCTCTCCGCGCTCTCGCTCCTGGAACACCATCCGGAAATTCTCGCACGGTATCACGCGCAGTGGACGCATCTCCACGTTGACGAATACCAGGACACGAACACGGTGCAATACGAACTCGTACGCCTCCTCGCAGGAGCACGGCAGAATATCTGCGTCGTCGGAGACCATGACCAGTGCATTTACACATGGCGCTCTGCGGATATCCGCAACCTTGAGCGGTTCGAGAAAGAGTTTCGCGATGTTACCGTCGTGACGCTTGAGGAAAACTACCGCTCGACACAGACAATTCTCGCGGCCGCAAACGATGTCATCCGTTTAAATGAGTTTAGAAAAGAAAAGAATCTGTTTACAAGCGGTGCCGAGGGAGAGAAGATTTCACTCTACGCGGCGATGCACGAGGGCGACGAATCAAGCTGGATTGCAGGCGAAGCAAAGCGGCTGAT
The DNA here is from genome assembly GCA_964608145.1 of uncultured Candidatus Saccharibacteria bacterium. Classification (GTDB taxonomy): domain Bacteria; phylum Patescibacteriota; class Minisyncoccia; order Phycocordibacterales; family EsbW-18; genus EsbW-18. The sequence goes on from CAZSMD010000005.1 coordinate 4,540, forward strand.
TGATGACGGCACGCCCGCACATCACATCGCCGTACTGTTCCGCGCAAACTTTCAGTCACGCGCACTCGAAGAAGGGCTTCTCAAAATGGGGCTGCCGTACCAGGTTCTCGGTGTCCGTTTCTTTGAACGAAAAGAGGTGAAAGACGTGCTCTCATACATCCACGCGGCGCTCAATCCCGACAGCGCAACCCACCTCTCGCGCATCGTGAATGTTCCCGCGCGCGGTATCGGCAAAGTAACGCTCCTCAAGATGCTGTCGGGGCAAACTGCAACACTGCCTGCAAAAATGCAGGAGAAAATCGGGCAATTTAAAAACATACTTGAACGCATCGCGGAGTCCGCATACTCGCAGAAACCGTCTGCTGTCGTGAAATTTGTCTTGCGCGAAAGCGGTATCGAACATGAGCTGTCGCGGGGCGATGACGATGACAAGGAGCGTCTCCTCAACACGAAAGAACTCGCGTCGCTCGCAACACGATATGACACGCTTCCGCCGGAGGAGGGAATTCGCGCGTTTCTCGAAGATGCGACACTTGCGAGCGACCAGGACGCACTCAAAGAAAGCGAAGATTCCATCAAACTCATGACTATTCACGCCGCAAAAGGGCTTGAATTTGACTATGTGTTTATCACCGGACTCGAGGAGGGGCTCTTCCCGAGCGAGCGGAGCGAGCTGCGTGAAAAACCCGAGGAGCGGGAGGAGGAGCGCCGTCTTTTTTACGTGGCGCTTACCCGTGCACGAAAAAAATTATTCCTTTCCTATGCAATGATTCGCACGCTGTTTGGCTCTCCGACCGTGAACGTGCCGTCCCGTTTCCTTGCGGACATTCCCGAAGACCTCGTACAAAACGATAATCCGGATATAGAATGGGAGGGCGGACGCGAATTGCTTTCGTTTGACTAACATGACACACCGCGCAAAAAAACATCTCGGACAAAACTTTCTTACGTCAGAAAAAATCGTACTCGACATGGTGCATGCGGCGGGCGTAACAACCGCTGACACGGTACTCGAAATCGGACCGGGAAAGGGAGTGCTCACCCGTGCGCTTCTCACGCACGCACGGCGTGTCGTCGCCATCGAAAAAGATTCCGAGCTTGTCGTACTTCTCAACGAAACATTCGCACACGAAATCCGCGAAGGTCGTCTTGTACTTATTGAGAATGACATCCGCGATGTGTTGTCAAAAGACACAGGACTTCTCCCAAAAACTTTCAAAGTTGTCGCAAATATTCCGTACTACATCACCGGAGAAATCATCGAACGTGTGCTTTCGGGCGCACACCAGCCCGAAACCGCGGCGCTCCTCGTGCAGAAAGAAGTCGCGCAACGCATCGTTGCGCGTGACAGCGCGGAAAGTATTCTGTCGATTGCCGTCAAAGCGTACGGGGTGCCGCGCATCGCGCGTCTTGTGCCAAAATCATTTTTTACCCCGCGTCCAAAAGTAGATTCTGCGATACTCGTCATTGATCACATTTCGCGAAAACATTTTGCAGATGCGGATGAAGCGCGGTTTTTTGCGCTGGTGAAGCAGGGTTTTGCACACAAACGCAAAAAACTCGCGTCAAATCTTGAAGGATTGGTCGCAAAAGACGCCTTCGCGTCTTTTGCAGAGGAGCGCGGGCTCCCGGAAGGAGCCCGCGCGGAAGAACTATCGCTTGAGGACTGGCTGGCGCTCACTAGAAAGGCGTCGAGCCGACAATAGGGGTCAGAAGGCCGTACGTCGAGGGAATAGGGATACACTCAGAAACATACATCCAGCAAACAGGATATCGGGTAGAAAGCCCAAGAAGCCATTCCGCGTACGGAAGGTTGTAGTACAAATATCCCTGCGTTCCCGTTTCATAGTCAACGAGTCCTATCGTGGGTCCGCCAAGCATGATGAGCCACGTGTAACTGCACGTACAGAGGGTCACATAGACCAGGCGACCACCGACCGGTTGCAGAAGTTGCGCGTGGGCAGTCTTTGGAGAAAAAGAAAGAAAATCGGCGAATTCCCCAATGAGGGAGGCAAAACGGTTCTCGCCCGAAGTTTCGAAGGAAAGCGGTGCAACAGTTTTTGCATCCTTAAGAATTTGATCCGGTGTTCGCGTTGCTGCGCCAAATTGGGCACGCCCTTTTTCAAAAATACTCTGAAGCTCGCTGATTGGCGTCTCCGCTTGTTCCCGTAACACTGTTTCAACGGCATCTATTTCTGCCTCTGATCTTCCGTCCTCCTCCAGAACCCTCCGGACTTCCGCGATAAATAATTCCTCGTTTTCTTCGTTTCGATTTTGAGCGTCTTCCTCTGTTAGAAACTCCTGTGTTTGTGTTTTTTGTCCGGCAACGTTCTGAAAAACGAGTGCTGCCGTTGAAGACGCTTGCACAGACACATCGCCGACAAGACCTGCCATGTGGGCACGCGTTGACGCTCCAACGTACCCCGTCCCAGAAATGAGCCCCAGTGGAGCCAGAATTTCAGCGGAAAAGAGACTCTGGTAGCGGGCAACTGCGCGCTGTGTTAAAACACCGAAATATGCTGTCTCGTTCCCTGGGGAGCCGGGGCCGCTCTCGGCAATGCGTGTTTCTGGGCGGGTGTTGAGAATCTGTTGCAGTTCCCGCACATCCTCACCTTGACTCCCCAGAAAGAGGTCGCGGGAAAGTGCGGCGTGCACGAAAGACGGAACTAGGGCAAAAACAAATACGCAAAGAATTGCAATTCGTTGTGTGTACATCACACATCATACTATCGCGTATCTGTACTATAATAAAGTAATGACTGTGGGCACTTTTGAGGGACAACGCGGACCCGGCAAGCAGGTAATTGCGCTTGCCATTGTCTTTTGTGCGCTTATCGTCTCTGTCTTGCTTTTTAAGAGCACCAACGGAGGGCCTGCAAGTACCGACACAAAAAAAACACCCGTGCGAACAACGATTGCTGAGATTGATACCGACAACGACGGCGTAAAGGATTGGGAGGAGGCTCTTTTCGGAACAAACCCAAGAAATCCTGACTCAGACGGCGATGGAACGGGAGACAAAGCAGAGCAGGAAGCCATCCTTGCCGAAGAAGCGCGTCGCCGTGAAGAATCCCTGGCTATGGGCAAGTCCATCTCTCAAGAAGACTCTCCGGATTGGGGGTCGCTATCCTATGAAGACAAAGTCGCACGCATGCTTCTGGCTAACTACTTTACCTACAAACAAGCGGGGGTTTCGTTTACAGATTCAAACATCGGTGCTCTTGTCGATACGCTGCCACAGTACACATTCACTAACGAAATTGACCCGTACACGCTCGACGACATGACAACAACCGACGACAACAGCACCGGATCCATAAAATTGTACGGCAATACGGTCGGCTCAATTCTTACAAATACCGGTTCAAACGCACACGGCGGACTTTCTGCCGCGTACGCATTCGCGGCATTCAGTGAAACCGGCAACCGCACGCAACTCGCGTCCGATATACAGCCGATTATTGCAGAATATGCGTCCGTTAAAGACGACCTGGCGCGCGTGGTGGTGCCGACAATGGTCGCGGGAATTCACGTAGATATCCTCAATGCACTTGGGACGCTAGTTCGCGATCTTGAAGGAATTGCTATGATAGAGGAGAGTGCAGTAACAACACTCGCGGCTTTTGGCACATACCAAGAAGACAGCGCAAAGCTCGCGGGCGCGTTTGACCGCCTACAGCAGTATTTTCAGGACGCGGGCGTGCTATTTGATGAAGATGAGTCGGGGTTTGTACTAACACAATGATGTTTTTTAAACAGCACAAACGGACGCAAAAAACACTTTTTGGCCTTTTGACGGGTCTGATTTTGTTTGTTTCTTTGTTCGGATCATTTGCAAAACCAGCACGGGCGCAATCATTTGCTCAGGGGGTGGGGAACTGCACCATGGCGGCACTCGTGAGCCTGATTGCCGAATCCATCGCCTCATCGTTTGCAAGCATTCGCGTCCCTATTGACGATATGCCCGCTTGGATCAAGGATACAATCCTTGACTGCATCGTATGGCAGCTCAAGCAGGAGATTATTGAGGACATTACCGAAAGAACAGTTGGTTATGTGCAGAGTGGTGTTGACGGAAACCCTTCATTCGTGACAAACATCGGACAGTACCTGCGAACCATCGCCGACAAAACAGCGGGTGCATACATTCAGCAGACAATTCCACTCTTGTGTTCTCCTTTTCAGGCTGACATTCAGCTTGCACTGACAAATTATTACCGCCAGTATGCCGGTATAGATTATTTCAACAACATCAGCTGTTCTCTCTCCGAGTCCGTTGAAAATATTGATGATTTTGTGAACGGCGATTTCTCCTCAGGTGGATGGAGCGGGTGGTTTGAGTTTGTCGGAAACCCGTACAACAACCCCATCGGAGCATACTTTGAAACAAAAAATGATTTATCGCTACGCCTTGCATCGGCAACAGGGGAGGCGGGGATGAAGGTAAACCTCGGCAGCGGTTTCCTTTCAAAAGAGACACAGCAGTGTTACGAGGCACCCGCCGACGGGAATGGTCCGCCGCGACCAATTGGGGAAGATGAGGTTGGACCGTTCCAAGGAGTCGTTACATGCGATCCGCCACAAATCACCACCCCGGGCGACACAATAAAAACAAGTTTGGAGCAGGCATTCGGCGTAAGCCTTGATCAGCTTGCAACCGCCGATGAGCTTAACGAGATTATCGCACTCTGGCTTACAAGTGTTTTTGTTGACATCCTCGACAGCGACGAGGGTCTCTCGGGGTACCGGCGTGAAGACCATGACTTTGGAAGCACGACCGACGACGGTAACCCTATAGACCCAAATCTCCCGCCTGTTCAGACATCCTGCGGTACGGGCGGCTGGCTGGAGTCAACAGCGACCGCAGAGGGAGAGCCCGTCTCATTCACAAAATCCGGGCTTGTGCTCGAGGCGTCACCGGGCAGTGCAAACATTGCGTTCGGCTTACCCGCGCCAGCTGGCCGTATCTATACGAAAGCAACCGTCAGTATTGACGTCGAGGTGGGTCCTTGGTTCTCGGAAGCGCCCAGCGACTTTCATCAGATTGTTTTCCTCCAGCGCGGCTCAAGTAACCCAAACAATTTCGATTGGGCGGAAAATAACGTGGGTATCATTAACCTGCGAGGGCCAAACCAGAACAAACTTGTCGCCGGGCATAACATGAACATCCTCATTGGGGATTGCACGAAGTCAAAAAGCACAGGATTCTCGCCCGAGCAAGGTGCTCGCTACAACTTCACCTACACCTACGACACAACAAATCAGACCGTAACAACTGTTGTCCGAAAAAACAGCCGAACAGGGCAGATTGTGGCATCTGTGAGTGACACGCCAACAGCAGATGTCATTCAAAGCAACCACCCTCTCGGCGGAAACAGCTCCGGCTTCTTTGTGTGGGTCGGCGGCCCCGACAGTTACGAACCGCCGGAGGTGCCGATGTACGGCTGGAAATTCTATGATTTGTCGGTGACCATTGAATAACATGATGGGCAAAATTTACAGCAAAAGAATAGTCACCCTGCTTCTCGGTGTAGTTGTCCTCCTTCTATTTTTGTTTGCACCGATTGGAGTTGCGAAAAAAACAGACAATGACGGTTTTTCGCTTACAAACCTGGAAGTCCACGCTGCCGGGGAGCCAGTGTCCTGTGATGACCCGCTTTCTATTAGAGTTCCGCCAGAAAATAACTGCGTATGCCAGCAACGCACCTCACTTATTGGTGGACACTGTGTTGCTGATAACGGCGGTAGCGAACCAGTACAAGATAACAGCCTTGCCACAAAAAGCCTTGGAGTTGTTGCGTCATACTTGAAGGAAGCGCTCGCTTGGATTTTTTACTTCTTCCTAAACATTTTTGGGCTTATTCTCGGCATGGCGGGTCTTATGCTCGACAATGTTATCGGCATGTCTGTGCAAAAAATGTCGGATTTTGTAAACGGTATTCCCGCAATAGAATTGGCATGGAAAATTATCCGCGATGCGCTCAACATTGTCATTCTTTTTCTCCTCCTTTTTAGTGCAGTTGGTATGATTTTACGGACAGACAAGATTGTCCCCCGAAACATTCTGGTTAAAATCATCATCGCGGCAATGCTGATTAACTTCAGTATGTTCTTCACAAAAACAATCATTGATGTTTCAAATGTCATATCCTTTACCGTTTACAAAAGCATGGAGAAAATTGGAGATAACGCTGACTCTCCTTACTCGGGTATCACGGGAGCGTTCATGGAGGGACTGGATTTGCAGACAAGATTTAATCTGTGCAACAACACAGGGGTCGCCGGGGCAGTAAGCCCGTGTGAGGAATCGCCAGGGGTGTTCGAAAATAATCTGATTGTGCGCTTAATTATGGGTATTATCGTCATTCTGGTGACTGCCTTTGTTTTTTTGGTAACAGCAATCATGCTTGTTGTGCGTTTTGGCATACTTATATTTCTTATCATCACCTCACCAGTAGGATTCGTTGGTTCTCTAATTCCGGGTCTTCAGGGAAAGGCAAAGGAGTGGTGGTCAACCCTTCTAGGACAAGCATTTTTTCTGCCAGTTTTTCTTCTCTTGTTACTTATTGTTGTGCGTATTATCCAACCTGGTTCCGGCTTTGAAAGCATGTTGAACACATCTGGCATATCGGCGGGCAACGGAAGTACGTATTTTGGCTCAGGCGGACTTGTGGCTTTTATTCAATACATTCTTATTATTTTCTTTCTCACCACAGCACTGGCCGTTTCAAAATCTATTGCAGGAAAAGCCGGAAGCGGTCTTGTCGGTTTCGCCTCTGAGTTTGCCGGCAAGGCCGCATTCGGTGGAGCGGCCTTTGTGGGAGCAAACACTCTCGGACGGCTTGGCCGTAGATGGGCAGAATCAACCGACTTGAACCGACGCGCCGCTGAAGGAAACTTTGGAGCACAAGCTCAGATTACGGCCGGTCAATGGTTACAGAAGAAAAGTTTTGATGTCCGCGGTGCAGATTGGGCTAAAGACCTAGGTGCAGGAAAAGCAGCACCAGGATATGCAAAGCGTCGTGAAGAACGTGCAAAACGCATGGAGGGTTACGTTAAAAAGGCGGGTCCTTCTGCAGAGGAATACCAGAAAGACAAGGTTGCCGCGGCACGCAGGGATGTGGAATACACGCAAAATCAGATAGATGAGTTGAATAAAAAACGAGAGAGCGGAGAAATTGGCGAGGAGGCGTTCTATGACCAGATAACGGCATTCAACACTAGCCTTGAGAAGTACACCAAGACTCTCTCCGATATTCAAAAGGAGGGGACCTTCACTGACCGTGAAAATGCACTCCAAAAGGAGATTGCGGGTCTTACACGAACCCTTGGACGAAGCGGTATTTCCCGTATCCGCATGCTTGAAGAGCGTATCAAGAAAGAAAATAAGAACATGAAAGAGGATGAGCGCCTTGGATTGCTTCGTGCGCAGTTACACGGAAGTGAGGGCAGTTATGTTGATGCACTCAAAAAACTAGCGGATGTTCAGAAAGAAAAATCGGGTGCACAAAAGCAGTTTAAGGAGACCGTCGCCGGAACCTACGCAAACTCCCGCATTGTGGGCTCAAATAAAGATTTGGCAGACAAACTTCGCAAAGAAATGAAGGAGAAACCGGTCGCTGAAGAGATATACGAGAAGTTAAAGAGCTCGGTCGAGAAAGAAGCGAAGGGGAGTGCCCCGGCTCCGACAACGCCCCCCGCAGAGTCCACCACGCCAACAACCTCATAAAAACCTATGGACAAAAATATTCGAGACATCGTAGAAATACAGGTTGCAAAAATGCCGCAAAGCGTGCGGGATGCGCTTAAAAATGCAGACGTTTGGCGGCAACTGGCACTTATTTCCCAAAAGAACAGCCTCCGCGTCGACCAGGCGGGCGTCGTCGAGCGAGAGGCGATGCTCACGCTACTCGGACTTGAACATCCGGATCGACTTGTTCAAAACCTGATGCGTGAAGGCAACTTTAACACACAACAGGCAGAGCAACTGTCCACTGACATAAATGAAAACATATTCAAATCAGTAAAACATGCTCTCGTGGAGATGGCTGAGGCCGACAACGAAACCGACCTGCTTCGCCAGTCTCTCGCCGGTTCATCGACCGCACTACTTGCTCCGTCAATGCAGCCGCCACTTCCTCCGCGACCTGTAGAAACACGGCCGGCTGCCGCCAGTGTGCCGGCACCCGCGCCTTCACAAAAACCCCAAGGACTCGAGCGAACAATGCCCCAGGATTTGGTGCGCGCAAAGCTCGAGCAAAGTTTTCGTCTACCCCCCGAAGTCAGCACGGTAACACTTCCGCAGGGAGGGTCAGATCAACAGAAAAAGCCGGCACCTTCGGTAGACCCGTACCGAGAGCCGATTCAATGATATGCGATTTGAAGTTCCACAATTTATCGAGGTCGAAGACAAGATATTTGGCCCTTTGACTTTCAAACAATTCGTTTACCTAGCCGGCGGAACGGGACTTTCTGTCGTTATTTGGGTTTTTGTACCAAAAATTATCGGGGTGTTTCTTATTGCAGCGGTCATCGCCCTTGCGTTAAGCCTCTCTTTCTACCAAATCAACAACAAGCCCTTCATCCATGTTCTGGAATCGGCCTTTAAATACTTTTCCACGAGTAAACTCTACATCTGGAGAAAAGAGGAGAAAAAAGCCGAGGCAAAAACCGCGATGGATCAAGCGTTGTCTGCCGGGGGTGGACTCGGCGTACCACGTCTTTCTGACAGCAAGCTCAAAGACCTTGCGTGGAGCCTCGACGTACACGACTCAATGTACAGTGAGGAAATCCGTGGGGATAAAAAATAAAACCTCAGTAAAACACCGCCCATTACATAAAGCGGTGTTTTTACTGTTGTGTGCCGGTGTTGGTACGCTACAATAGGGAGGATGGCAGAAACAAAGGCTCAGTCCGCACAAAATTTTGTTCCTATCAAAGAGATACGGAACGGCATTGTTGTACTCAAAGATGGCTCCCTCCGCTCGATTCTTCTTGCATCTTCGCTCAACTTTGCCCTTAAATCGGAGGATGAGCAGTCAGCAATCATTGTCCAGTTTCAAAACCTTATTAACTCCATCGAATTTCCGATACAAATTTTCGTACAGTCGCGCGAACTCGATATTAGACCATACATCGCACTCCTGGAGCTTCAGCTTAAAGAGCAGACCATCGACCTTATCAAGATGCAGACACGCGAGTATATAGAATTCGTCAAAGGATTCACCGAAAACGTGAACATCATGTCGAAGAGTTTCTTCATCGTCGTGCCGTACTCTCCGGCGCTTATCAAAACATCCGGCGGTGTGAAGAGTATTGTCGGAATGTTCGGAAAAAAAACGGCGGCCGAAGACGCGAAATCAAAGCTCGATGTGTTTGAAGAAAGCAGGAGCCAGCTTGAACAGCGTGTTGCCGTCATCTCGCAGGGTCTCTCCCGAACCGGCATCCGTATCGCGCAGTTGGGGACTGAAGAGCTGGTGGAACTCTACTACAAGATTTTTAACCCCGGGGATTCGGAAAAACCAATCAAACTCAATTCATAATTCATGGGACTTTTTGACGCATTTAAAAAGAAAAAAGACGGGATTGATATCGTTCCGATTCTCCCGAAAGACATCTACGAGGCAGGTGTCCTTGAGCTTCAGGATGTTATTGCACCCTCAGCGTTGCGTATTACCCCGCGCGAACTCTCGCTGGGTGACAAAATTGTCCGTACTTTTTTTGTCATTTCCTATCCGCGCTTTCTTCCGGACAACTGGCTTTCTCCCATCATCAACCTCGACAAGATTTTTGATATTTCCATTTCCATCACGCCGGTTGAAACAGCCGCGGTGCTTAAAGATTTCAGAAAGCGCGTTGCGGAAGTACAAAGCCAGATTCACATGCGGGAAGAGAAAGGACTCGTCCGTGACCCCATGCTTGACGCCGCATACCAGAACCTTGAGAATCTCCGCGACCAGCTGCAGCAGGCAACTGAAAAGCTGTTTGATGTCGGTCTCTATCTCTCTGTGTATGCAGATAGCGAGGGCGAGCTTGATAAAATTGAGTCGGAAATCCGTTCCATTCTTGAATCACGACTTATTTACCTCAAACCGGCGCTTTTCCAACAGGAACAGGGGTTCAAGAGCGTGCTCCCCATCGGGACCGACGAGCTCAACGTGCATTCAAAACTCAATACGTCGCCGCTCTCGAGTTTCTTCCCGTTTGTTTCGTTTGACCTCACCTCGGACAAGGGAATTCTCTATGGTGTGAACCGCCACAACTCGAGTTTGATTCTCTTTGACCGCTTTTCGCTCCCGAACTACAACTCTGTCACGTTCGCAACGGCCGGTGCGGGAAAAAGTTACGCGACAAAACTTGAGATTCTCCGCACGCTCATGTTTGACACCGAGGTTATTGTCCTCGACCCCGAGCGGGAATACGAGTTTATGGCCGCCGCAATGGGCGGGCGCTACTTCAACATTTCACTCACATCGGAACACCACATCAATCCGTTTGATTTGCCGCCGGCGCGCGAAGACGAGACGCCGTCAAACGTCCTCCGTTCACACATCGTCACTCTCGTGGGACTTTTTCGCATCATGTTCGGCGGTTTGACACCCGAGGAAGACGCCATCATTGACCGCGCAATCACGGAAACGTACGCGCTCAAAGACATCGGCGGTGATCAGGATTTTTCAAGCGCAGAGCCGCCGCTTCTGTCCGACTTTGAACTTGTGCTTGCCGGAATGGAGGGGGCCGAATCGTTGGTACAGCGTCTTTCAAAATACACGAAGGGAACATGGGCCGGTTTTATCAACAAACCGACAAACGTTGATATCAACAAAAAGTTCGTCGTCTTTTCCGTGCGCGATATGGAGGACGAGCTCAAACCCGTCGGTATGTACCTCGTCGCAAACTACATCTGGAGTGCCGTGCGAAAGACGCTTCGAAAGCGCCTCCTTGTTGTTGATGAGGCATGGTGGATGATGAAAGACGAAGACACCGCATCCTTCCTGTTTGGTCTTGCAAAGCGCGGGCGCAAATACTATCTCGGTATCGCGACAATCACCCAGGACGTTGGCGACTTCTTGCGCTCGCCGTACGGTCTTCCCATCATCACCAACTCCTCGATTCAGCTTCTCTTGAAACAGTCCCCGTCATCCATCGACGTCGTCCAGAGAACATTCAACCTGACCGATGAGGAAAAATATCTCCTTCTGGAATCAGAAGTGGGGGAGGGTATCTTTTTTGCCGGACTCAAACACGTCGCCATTAAAACAATTGCTTCATACACGGAAGACCAGATTATCACCTCTGACCCGTCACAGGTCTTGGCACTCAAGGAAGCGCGGAATGAGTGGAAAAATGCTAAACAGGACGAATCTCGCTCCCAGGAAGGACCCGTGGCTCCTCCCACCACTCCACAAGCAACACCGCCGCAGGAACCAACGCCTACTGTTGATTTGAAAAACGTTCAATAACACGGCATGGACGAGACGCAGGAAAAAACAAAACGCCGCATATCCAACGCAATGGGCGCCGCGATGATTTTTGTTGCAGTTATTATGGATCTCCTGGGACCGGTTGGCGCAGTTCTTGGCACAATTATTTTTGCATTGTGGTTTGTTATGCTTCAGGTTCCGCTCATCGGTCCAAAACAACTTGTTCGGTGGGGACTCAATTTTTTAGGTGAGGCGGCGACTGCCGGCGTGTGGGCTGGTATGACTGTGGGTGTTACAATGATGATACTTCTTACGCGCACCGAGGACAGGCTCGGCGTCAATATTCTCGACAAGGTTGGTACCAGGGGTGTTGGGAAGGCAACCTCGACGACCGCAGTAAGAACCGAACGAAAGGCGGCCCGCCGAGCTCTCGATCCTGAACGAACGGCACGCGCGCAGGAACGTCTCGCACGACTACAGGAACGAAAGAGTGCCCCTCAAACAACGCCCGTGCGCGAGCGGCAAACACTGAAAGATATTCGGCTGCCCGGTGCGGCATAAAGAGCGATGTATTCACGCTTTGAAAAAAAACATATTCTTTTCCTCCTCTGTTTTCTTGTGCTAGCGCTGGCGCCATTTCAAACACATGCACAATCTTCGGCGCCCGGAGTACAGCTGTATTGGGAGGCAAGTTCCTACACCCCTCCGTTCTACAAGGGAAAGGCGCTCCCTCCGAGTGATGACACGGTCGTTGTAACGGCAATTACGCCGGCAAGTTTTGGGGACTCCGCCTCTCTTATCTACACGTGGAAAATGAATGGGGTGGTCTTTGGATCATTGTCTGGAACCGGCAAATCCAGCCTCACACTTTCAGGTTCTCCGTTTGTTGTTGACCGACTTATTACTGTAACCGTTAGAAATGCCGAAAAAACTCAGGAGGCTACCGGTGTTGTAAAAATTCCAGTAGTAAAACCCCGAGTTGTGCTTTACGAGGATGAACCGCTGCGGGGGCTCCGTTTCGAAAAGGCGCTCGACTCCATGCAGCAAAAGACAGAAACTGACATTGGACTTGTCGCATATCCTTTTTTCTTCTCGGAACTTTCCCAAAGGCGCGGGCTTTTGTACCGTTGGACAGTAAACGGTCAGGCCGTTGAGGATGTGCCGCATGACGGCACAATTATTGCGCGTTCAGACACGACCGGAACATCAACGGTGTCAGTATCTGCAGAAAGTCCTTCCCATATTTTACAGCGAGCATCTGAATCAATCACTATCTTTTTGCAATAACCCCATGAAAAAGATTCTGACCGCAACAACTCTCCTTGTCCCATTCATCAGTTTTGCCGCTGAGGGTGAGACCGTACCACTTATGACAGATCTCCCCATAATCGGGGACAGCACCAACCTTGCAGGGCTTCTCCAGGGAATGTTTCGGCTCACGCTTGGTATTGCTGTGACCGCAGCCGTTGTCATTATTGTAATCAATGGAATCCGTTATATGGTGAGCGACGTTGCCGGAAAGAAAGAGGATGCAAAAAGTTGGATTCAAGAGGTTATTTGGGGGCTTATACTTGCCTTTGCTTCAGTGCTTATCCTCTCAACAATTAACCCAAACCTCACCCGTTTTGATTTTATCAACACGCTCCAAGAAGTGGGCGGCGGCATAACACCAAGCGGAGGTGGAACAGTGCCACCCCAGCCGCCGGGAGGGGGAGGAGGCGGAACAACAGACCCCGCTCAGGAAGCCGCCGTCCGCGCAGAGCTGGCACTTCACAACATTACGGTCAATCAAGATGCCTGCGAGCCAGGGGAGGGCGTTCCAGACTGTATTAACGTAGGTGATTTACCAGGAAACGCGATTTCCCGCCTTGTCGCTCTCGCGGAGGAAGACTGTGGATGCTCTCTGCGCATAACGGGTGGCACAGAAAACGGCCACGAAACTCACGGCCCCGGACTCCCGATGGTTGACCTGCAACGCAACAGTGCAATTACAACACTTATTCAAGAAGAGGGAGTTCTGGAACGGATAACATGCCTTGGGCCGCTGTATAATTATGGTGGTAGTCAGTTTCTTGACGAAAATAAGGGCGGGCCTCATTGGCATGCGTGTTTAGGAACACAGTGTTCGTTTGCCCCGGGTTGTTAGTATATGAAAAAATCATTTATTATCGTCATCATCATCGTTCTCTTCATCACCGCACTGGGGATTGGTGTAATTTTGTTGTCGCCCTCAAAAACACCGACTGTTGATGATTCAATAACCGTTCCGACAAAAACATTCTCACCTTTTAGCTTCATCACCGACATCTTTTCGGATGACAACGGCTCCTCAACCGATACTGAGAGCAGTGACGTGGCGACAACAACAGAAGATGGTGGTACATCGCGGTCTGTATATGATATTTTGACCCTCTCACCGGTACTCAAGGTTGCCGAGGGGCCTGTTGCGGGCGCAACATTTGTGTCTCTCAAAAACGGCACAACAACCGAAGAACACCTCCGCTACGTCGAACGCGAAACGGGACACATGTACGATTTGGTGCTTGATACAAATGCAAAGGTGCGTCTCTCAAACACAACCATACCGCGCGTACAAGAAGCGCTCTGGGGTGCAAACGGGGGGCTGGTAGTGTTGCGTTACCTCAGCGACGACAAAGAAACCATTGAAACCTACGCAGCGACAATCGCAACCACATCCGACACATCCACAACGCTCTCGGGCACATTTCTCCCGCAAAACATCGACACAATAACCGTTAGTCCGTTCTCTCCGCAGGTATTCTACTTACTTGCGACAAAACCGGGAGTTGCCGGACGTCTCTACAATGCAGCCACAGGTGAAACCCGGGCGGTCTTTTCTTCTCCCGTGTCAGAATGGCTGGCTGCGTGGGGCACGCCTACATCTGTTGTGCTTTCAACCAAGCCGTCCTACCTCAGCCTTGGTTTTGCATATGTGCTTAACCTCGGAACCGGGGGAACATCGCGTCTTTTAGAAAACACACTTGCACTAACCACACTTCCCAACAGCGCCGGGGATATCCTTGTCGGCTCTTTGCAAAGCAACACCATGACCATTTCCCGCTACGACGCGGGCGCAAAAACGCTCAACCGGCTCGCGGGAGGCACGCTTCCGGAAAAGTGCGTGTGGGCTGATGCGGTATCCGCGGTGTGTGCACTTCCTGAAACGACTTCGGGCAGTTTTCCTGATGTGTGGTACGAGGGCTCGGTTTCTTTTACCGACAGCGTCTGGAAGATAGACACACAAAAAAACCTAACGGACTTTCTCTTTGACGCATCGGTTACAAACGAGCCTTTTGACGCAATCTACCTTTCTCTAAACAACACCGCGACGCTTCTCTCCTTCATCAACAAAAAAGACGGCTCGCTTTGGATTGCGAGCCTCGAACTCTAAACGCCAGACGTTCCGGGGAAGCGAACGCGAAGAAAATTTCTAGTGTGCCGGTTTACCGAGTTTTTTTCGCAACACAACTTCTTGCACGATAGAGAAGGTGTTGCTTGTTGCCCAATAGAGCGCCACTGAAGCGGGGAGTGCGGCTGCAACAAAAGTAATGATGACCGGAAAGATATATTTCATCTGAAACTGCATGCCTTTCATGAAATCGGCGCCAAACGAGCCTTTTTTCTGCGTGTCCGGTGTTTTGATTAAACGCGCCTGAATAAACTGCGTCACGCCGGCGAGAATGGCAATTGGAATGCTGCGAATCGTCATATCAATAAAACCGAGGAAAAAGGTGCTTACGTGTTCCGGTCCGGTTACAAACGAATAGAGAAGCGCGTCATTTACCGCAGGAAGTCCCGCCTTTAAAAACATAAAATACAGTCCGAAAATAATCGGAATCTGAATGAGGAGAAAGAAAATGCTTGCAAACGGATTGATCTTGTTTGACCGGTACACCTCCATAATCTTCGCCGCCTGCTGCTGCGCGTCGTTTTTATATTTTTCACGAAGACCGTCAATCTCCGGTTGAATTTTTTGGGCAACAATCTGTGTACGAAGCGACGCCTGTGCGAGAGGAAACAGGATGAGGCGGATAATAATCGTAAAAAAAATGACTGCAATGCCAAGATCCGCCCACGGCAGGAAGTGCATCAGCGAAACAATGCCGTTGTAAAGCGGCGTAGTAACAAGTGTTCCAAAAAGTCCGTCAGGCATATGGGGTATTGTACACGCGGTGACGCGCACTTCAAACTATCCTGGTAAAAAGCGTCTCGAGTTCTTCGCGGCGACGGGCGGGAGACAGCGCTTCTGCGCCTTTTTTAATTTGTACGATAAAAACATCTCCCGGTTTTGTTTTTACATCAAGAGAACGGAGTGTTGCATAGACCTTTCGGCGGAGAGCGTTTCGCCGCGTCGCCCTCGGAGCAACCTTCTTGGACACCACCGCAGCGTACCGCGCCGGCTCTCGTGATGAAATATGTTGAAAAATAAGGCCAAAAAAGGCTCCCGAGGCCCTTTTTCCGTCCCGGAAGGTGCGGTTAAAGAGGGTGGTGGAGAGCCTTTTTCTCTTTGGAAACATGGTTTCCTGGTTATACCGAGAGTTTTTTGCGTCCTTTTGCGCGGCGGCGGCGAAGCATATTACGCCCCGTCGGACTTTTTGCGCGGGCCCGGAAGCCGTGGGTTGCCTTTCGCTTCTTCTTTTTGGGTTGATATTTTCGTTTCATTGTGGCTTGGTGAGGGTTTGCCTCTTATGCGTATAAGAGTTACCCACACATTATAAACACAGTTATCTCCTTTTTACAAGTTCTCCGACACTGCAGGAACGCTATAATGAAACCCGCTTATTTTTGTATGCACACTACTACCGAACCCTTGGATACACGGACACTTTGGAAACAAGTTCTCGCATCATTTGAGGCGACTGTTTCTCCCGCCGTTTTTAAAACATGGTTCAAGGATACACACATCGTCCGTATTGAGGACGGAACGGTTTTTGTCGGTGTTCCAAACCTTTTTGCAAAGGACTGGATAGCCTCAAAACACCACAAAACAATACTGAAAACGCTTCGCGAGATGGCGGACAGTGTCCGCTCGGTTGAATATATGATTTCTACAAAGGCTCCGACGGACGCACAGACTTCGGTTGTTGTGTCATCGTTCTCTCAGCCGGCGGCACACGGCGAACTGCCGCTTCGCGATCTCTACATCAACAAGGCTGACAACCTTAATCCGCGGTACACCTTTGACTCGTTCATTGTCGGATCATTCAATGAACTTGCCCACGCGGCGGCACAGGCAATTTTGGAGCGTCCCGGATCACGTTACAATCCGTTTTTTGTGTACGGACAAACAGGACATGGTAAAACACACCTTATCCAAGCACTGGGAAATGAGATAAAGAAAAAACACCCTGAAAAAAGAGTGTACTACGTTTCTTCGGAGCGGTTTGCGCAGGATTTGGTGAATTCAATCCAGCTAAATACCGTCGCCGCGTTCAAAGATAAATACCGAAAGTATGACGTCTTGATTATGGACGACGTACAGTTCCTTTCAAATAAAGAAAAAACGCAGGAGGAGCTCTTTCATCTCTTTAATGAAATTTATGATAAAAACGGCCAGATTATCTTTTCTTCCGACAGACACCCGAACTATATACCAAGCATCGCAGACAGGCTTAAATCGCGTTTTAACGCCGGTATGACGGTTGATATACCCGCACCCGACGCTGAATCCCGCATGGCAATTATCCGCTCAAAAGCGGCTGAGAGTAATGTTGTTTTTTCAGATGAGGTGCTGCACCAGGTCTCAACAACAGTTGACGGCAACATTCGGGAGCTTGAGGGTATCGTCAACACACTTATTTGTCAGATGCAGCTCAAAAAGAAGGATCTGAACGTGCAGGAGGTTCGAGATGCCATCAAAAACAACATCAAACCAAAGCGTTTAGTGTCCGTAAAAGATGTCGTAAAAATAGTTTCCGGTTTTTATAACCTTGACGAGGAGAGTATTTACAAAAAGAGCCGCAAGAAAGAGGTGGTACGCCCCCGCCAGGTCATTATGTATTTGCTCCGAGAGGATTACAGCCTTCCATACCCGGCAATCGGGGATAAGATGGGCGGCCGCGATCACACAACGGTTATTCACTCGTATGAGAAGGTGTGTGAGGATTTAAAAACCGATCATCAGTTGGAGCAAGAAATTCAGCAAATTCGGGGAATGCTTTAGGTGGAAAAGTCTGTGCAGTACTCGGTGGTTATGTTGGGGGTATCGGTGTGTTGTGTGGGGAGTATTCGCGTTCTTTGAGGGGGTTGCAGTATTGTTGTGCATTTCTCTGCACTCAATTCCTGTGTTCTACGCAGTATGTGTATGGAAAAAAATACTTATACCAGTTCGTAAAAACAATCTGTACACATACTCACCGCCCTAATAGTAATAGTAATTTTTTATCTTTATAAAATACACTCATGAAGTTTACTGTTCATAAAGACATATTTCAAAATGCAATTGCAAAGGCGGAGCGTATCACAGGAAAAAATCTCTCACTGCCTATTTTGCGCTGTGTCTTACTGACGGTGTCCAAGAAAGCGATTGTTATCCGGGCGACCAACCTTGATCTTGGTATTGAGGCGACGGTTGATGCGGTGGTTGAAAAAGAAGGAGAGGTTGCGCTTCCGGCAGATGTACTCAATAGTTTTCTTTCTTCATCGAGTGCCGGCGGGTCTCTAACCATGGAGAATATTGACGGACATGTGAAAGTGACGACCCCACACAGTACGACCAATATAACAACATTTCCACACGAAGATTTTCCGCTTCTTCCCAAAATACCCAATACAACGTTGTTTACAGCTGTGGGAGGGGAGTTTGCTGATGCTCTCCGTTCTGTATGGTGGAGTGCGACCATCTCGAGTATTAAACCGGAACTCTCGAGTGTGTATGTCTATGCAAACGGTGATGAGGTTGTGTGTGTGGCAACGGACTCATTCCGCCTTGCGGAAAAACGATTCCGTGCAAAAACAGGCAAAGAATTCGAATCGGTATTGCTTCCGCTTAAAAATGCGGGCGAACTCATCCGATATTTTGACGGAGTGACGGGAGATATCACTATCACCGGGGATGCACATCAAATCGGATGTACGTTTGGCGACACGTACATCACATCACGTGTTATTGACGGGTCTTTTCCTGACTACAAACAAATTCTTCCCAAAGAACACGAAACGGAAATAGTTGTTTTGAAACAGGACTTGCTTGATGCACTCAAACAACTGCGTATTTTTTCTGACCAATTCAATAAAATAACCATCACGGTTTCACAAAAAAATAAATCGTGTGTATTTAAAACAACAAATACTGAGATTGGCGACGCGACGATTACCGTCGACGGCGCTTTGTCCGGAAAAGATCTGGAAATCCACTTTAACCACGCGTATATTCTTGATGTACTGCAGTCAATCAAGACAGACAGTGTTGCACTGCAGTTTGCCGGCACAGGAAAACCGCTTCTCATTAAACCTGTCGGCGACCAATCGTTTACCTACATCGTAATGCCGATGAACAGATAAAACGGTCCATGTACAGCATTAAAGACTTTCTTGAGCGCTACGCGCACATAACGCCTCCTGACGGGGCAATCAAGGATGCTCTCGTCTCCGGCGCAGAACACACGGCGCGCGTGCACCTTTCAAAAAACGATGTGCGGGTCATCCATAACGTTGCCTATGTCGATACGGACAGTGCTATAAAAAACAAACTCTTTCTAAAAAAGAAAGAGCTCTTGGTTTTTGTGAACGACACCTTGGGTGGCCGTCTTATTCTGCGGGATATTCAGTAATTATTCTTCAGCCGCGGTGTCGGTTGTTTTTTGTATCTCGATTAATGCCCCTGTGTTGCTGTACCCGTGTGCCGCCGCCCATTTTTGGACGGCATATTCCCATGCTTTGTATTGGCGGCTCTTTCCCGGATTTTCCGGTGCAGGACCGAGGATATCGGACGGATCTACCCAGTGGAGAATAGAGTGAACATCCTGCCGCACGTACTCCTTTCCGTTTTTTTCAACAACCTCTCCGCCCTGCCAGATACCACGAAGAACCGGTTTAAGATTTTGGTCGACACTTGGTGCTTCGACAAAGGGCTCACTCGGATATTTTTTCAGTGCTTCCGCAAAGAATTCGTGCCACATCGGCGCGACGATAAATCCGGCAACCTTCTTTTCCATGGGAGTGTTATCGTTGTTGCCGGCCCACATTCCGACAGCGAGCTTTGGTGTGTAGCCGACAACCCACGCGTCGCGGTAGTCGTTTGTTGTTCCTGTTTTTACGGCAACCTGCCCCCCGGGGAAGTAGAGGGAGGAGCGCTCCCCAAAGGCCGGTGAGCGCGCGTCGTTGTCGGACAATACATCAGACATGGTTCGTGCCACATCAGCACTCAACACACGTGATCCACGCGGTGTGAATTCCTCAAGAATGTTTCCTTCGCCGTCTTCGATGCGGAGAATACCAACCGTTGGGTTTCGTACGCCATCGTTGCCAAAGACACCGTATGCGCCGGTGAGTTCGAGGAGGGTTACCTCGCCGCCTCCGAGGACGAGCGTCAGGCCGTAGCGGTCAGGATCGGTGAGCGTTGTGATTCCCATATCCCGCGCGGTTTTAAGGGAATCAGTGAGTCCGGTGATATAGAGCACTTTTACTGCAGGCACGTTTACTGACTGAGCAAGCGCTTCACGAAGAGTCATGGGTCCCCGGAACACATTGTCGTAATTTGAAGGGCTGTAGCAGGGAGATTCACTGGTGAGGTCGGAGTATGAGCATTCGGTAGAAAACTGCGTTTTAAGGTCAAATACGACAGTGTCAGGCGTCAGTCCTTTGCGGAACGCGGTTGCATAGACAAACGGTTTAAATGCCGAGCCCGGCTGACGCTTTGCAAGCGTAATATTGACGTTGCCGTCGATATTTTCGTCAAAATAGTTACGCGAACCGACCATGGCGAGAATCTGTCCTGTTGAAGGATCGATAGCAACGAGGCCGGCGTTCGATGCGTTAAATTTTTCTTCGTTTGCGAGCGCACCCTCCTGCACGATTTTTTCCGCCTTCTGCTGCAGTTCGTAGTCGAGCGTTGTTATAACGCGCAGTCCGCGCTCTTCAATCGCCTTCTGTCCGTATTTTTGCTCGAGGTATTCGCGGATGTAAAAGACAAAATGGGGCGCTTTAAGCCGCGTGTCAGGACGTGATTCAAACGTAACGGTTTCGTTTTGTGCGGTGTCGTGTTCTTCCTGCGTGATAAACCCGTATTCGAGCATTTTATCGAGCACAAGATTTTTTCGCGCTTCAAGCTCGTCGAGATGACTTCCATACGGCGAGTAATACGTCGGTGATTGGGGAAGGGCGGCGAGGTATGCCGACTGCGCGAGTGTCAGGTCGGTGGCGTCTTTATTAAAGAACGTGTGGCTTGCCTCTTGAATGCCGTACACGGCTCCGCCATACGGCGCTTCATTGAGGT
The DNA here is from genome assembly GCA_964608145.1 of uncultured Candidatus Saccharibacteria bacterium. Taxonomy (GTDB): domain Bacteria; phylum Patescibacteriota; class Minisyncoccia; order Phycocordibacterales; family EsbW-18; genus EsbW-18. The sequence goes on from CAZSMD010000005.1 coordinate 25,420, forward strand.
AGAGCGCGAGAATTTCTTCTTTTGAAAATACGCGTTCGAGCTTGAGCGCCAAAACCCATTCCTTTATTTTTCGTGTGATTGTTTTTTCCTGTGTGAGAAGTGAGTTTTTGATGACCTGCTGAGTTATGGTCGACCCACCCTGGCTAAATTGACCGGAGAGAAGGTTGACGATGACGGCACGGAAGAAGGATGAAAGCCGGATGCCGTTGTGCTCGTAAAACTCCGCATCCTCGATTGCAACGGTTGCATTTTTGACATGCCGGGAAATCTCATCAAACGGGACGACTGTCCGCTGGATGTCCTGGTGGAGGTCAAAAAGGAGAGCTTCGCCGGTCCGATCAAATATTTTTGTCGACTGCTCTATTTTGCGCTCTTCAAACACGTCAAAATCGGGCAGACGAAGCGTCGCAGCCCACAGAAGAACTCCGCTTGCGCAGAAAACCGCGATTGCCCCTACAAACAGGAGCGCGGTGTGGTGTGGATGAGCACGTTTTGCCATAGATAGGTCGAGTATACCGCAGGAACCGCAAACGGACTACGTTTTTTTCAACACAAAGCAAAAACACCCGCGTTAGCGCGGATGTTTTTGTTCTCTAGAATTCCTCGAAATCGTCATCAATATCAAACTCGTCCTCCTCGTCTTCTTCCTCGGACGGTTTGTCGCCGTCTGCCCAATCATCGGGTTCACCCGGCAGAGCCTCCGGGTTGAGGTCGGGGGGAAGCGCCCGTCCCTCCTCTTCGTCGGGAATAACGGGAACGTCGGGCTCGACGCCGGCATCATCGTCTGAAAGTGCGTGAGCATCGCCTCCCAAAAGCATGTCATCCATCATCATGGATTTTCTGTTAGAAAGAACTAATAAAAATCTGTTGATTCGGGCGCCGAAGCGCTGAAACGAGATAGTTGTACCAAAACCATATCCTACGTCAATATGGGCGGGGTGGATGAGTGGATAACGCTACGCTCGTATTCGTTTTGAAAAGGCACACAAAAACACTCCTGTGTTTTTGTTCCGTCCGGCGCCGTCGCGCCTCCCGAGGCCTTTTCAAAACGAACACTCGCTCCGTATGAAAAATACAAAAGACAAGCACGGCTCCGCAAGTCTTTTAAAAATAAAAATTCGCTCTGTATGGTATGTACAAAAACAAATTCGAAAAAGTTTAGAATCTTGCGGAGACGAGATGTGTTAGTGCAACCGCAATAGCATCGTATTCGTCATCGAGCATTTTTTTATCGGGAAGCGCGATGAGCTTATGCAACATATATGCAACAGCATCTTTTGTTCCGCGCCCGTTGCCTGAAACGGCGCTTTTTACCTGCTGCGGCGCATATTCCGCGACAGCACATCCCGCGTCTGTTGCCACAAACAAAAGCCCGCCGCGCATTTCAGCAACATGCATCGCTGTCTTCTGGTTTTTACTGAAGAACAGCGTTTCAAGCGCCACAGCATCAGGCTTGTGCTCTGCAATCAATTTTTGAACCCGGGCCAGCGCTTCGTGAAGGCGTTCCGGAAACGAATGTGCGCGGGACGTTTCAAAACACTCCGAGTGTACAAGGGTGTGGGTGCTTCGGTCGCCCTCAAGTACGGCGATACCAAGCCGGTCATATCCGGGATCAATGCCCAATACCTTAGTCATGTGTGAGTAGTGTGTGCTGTGCGGCTACTCTGCATTTGTAAAAACATCCTGAACATCATCGTGGTCATGGAGCGCCTCCATAAGCACTGAAAGTTTTGCGGCATCTCCTTCCGAGAGAGGAATTGTTGCTTGTGGCTCCCAGCCGCCGTCTGTTTTTTTGGTGAACGCCCATGTAACAGAGCCGGGTGTTGAAAGGGTCACGTCGTGCAGGGAAAGGAGGTGTTTGATTTCGGCAACTGTGCGGTTTGTGTTGTCGGTAAGGCACTCAATGATGAGTGCACATCCGCCGGGCCCGTATGCTTCATAGACCGCTTTTTCGTCGGCGTTGGATGTTGTCGCCGCGGCAATGGCGCGTTCAATGTTTTCCTTCGGCATACTCGCCGCTTTTGCGTTTTCAATTACCGCACGCAGAGACGGGGAATTGGGGTCGCCCTTTGCAATGCGCGCTTCAACACGGATGAGTTTTGCGTACTTTGAAAAAAGCTTGCTTTTCTTGGCATCTGTCGCGCCTTTCTTCTCTTTTATCTGAGACCATTTATTGTGTCCTGACATATAGTTAGAGCAGTTCCTGCTGGCTTATTTCTTTACCCACGGCATGTTCGCGTCCCTTTTGCGTTACCATGCGCCCGCGCGGTGTACGTTCAAGGAAGCCGATTTGCATAAGGTACGGTTCAAGAACCTCCTCAACGGTCGCACTGTCTTCCGAGAGTGCCGCAGCGAGCGTTCCAAGTCCGGCGGGACCGCCGTTGAAATTTTCGATAAGCACCGACAACAGTTTTCTGTCCGCGGGCGTGAGTCCGACGTGGTCAACCCCGAGAAGCGCAAATGCCTTGTGCACGACATCAAGTGAAAAGGGTTCTTTGTTTACCTGTGCAAAGTCGCGCGCCCGTTTCAGCAGATAGTTTGCAGTGCGCGGCGTGAAGCGGCTTCGCTTCGCAATCTCGTGGAGCGCGTCTTTTGTGATATCGATACCGAGAATTTTTGCGGAGCGTTTGATGATGTCCAGGATTTCATCCTCGGTATAAAACGAGAGGCGAAATGTGCCGCCGGAAAAACGTGAACGCAGCGGAGAAGAGAGGAGCGCAACCCGTGTTGTCGCTGCAACGAGAGTAAAAGGCGGAAGTTCCAGCTGCACGGTGCGTGCAGACGGTCCTTTGCCGATGATAATGTCGAGACGGCCGGACTCCATCGCGGGGTAGAGCACTTCTTCAATTGCGCGGTTGAGTCGGTGAATCTCATCAATAAACAAAATGTCCCCGGGAGAAAGGTTGGTGAGAATTGAAGCGAGGTCGCCGACGCGTTCAATTGCGGGACCGGAGGTGATTTTCATTGAGCCGCCCAATTCTTGCGCAATGAGGTGTGCGAGCGTTGTTTTGCCAAGCCCCGCGGGACCGTACAAAAGCACGTGTTCGGGTGCATGTCCGCGCTCTTTCGCCGCGGTGAGCAAAATACGCAGGTTTTCCTTTATTTGCGCTTGTCCCACGTATTCATCCCACACGCTCGGGCGGAGCGTGACATCAAGCGAGGCATCAACACCGTTCGGCGAAGGCCCTTTTTGGGGTTTTGGGGAAGGACTTG
>CAZSMD010000006.1:0-13043 GCA_964608145.1 uncultured Candidatus Saccharibacteria bacterium
GGTCACAATGAAAATAATCACCCACGTACGGGTGATTTTTTCGTTGTAGGCGCCTTGTCGGTATTCGAAAGCCGCAGGCTTGCCGAAGGTAGCAAGCGCCGAGGCGGGGTTGACAGTACTTAGTATTTTGGCATTTTGTGAAAAAATACTTAGTAACTGGTGACCGAATCCCGATGAGGTCACACGCCCGGTCTGCTACAATAGAGAGGCAATTTCTATTTGCCATGATTATCTTCGGCCACGCACTTCTTTTTCTGGTTTCTGCGGCGATCATCTGGTTTTTTGGTGGTCTTCTCATTGATTCCATTGACCGCGTTGCCAAACGTTTCCATCAGAGCGGCTTTACCGTTGCCTTTTTTGTGCTGGGTTTCCTCACGTCCATCAGTGAAATTTCGGTCATGGTCAACTCGACCATTAATCATGCGCCGCAAATCTCGGCCGGCAATCTTTCGGGCGCCTCACTCGTCATTCTTCTCGGCATTATTCCGCTTCTCGCAATTGTGGGGAAGGGAATTGAGCTCAAACAGACAATTCACCGAAGCCATATGGCGTTTGCGCTTGTGGCGATTGCTATCCCGACGCTTTTTTTGCTCGACGGTTCGGTCGGAATCAACGAAGGTATCATCTCCATTCTTGCGTATGGAACGATGCTCTATCTCATCAAGAACGGAAATCATCACGGGGTGGGGGATGTTCTTGGCGAAGTCCGGGAAGAGCTCGTTGACCCCGAGCATGACCGCGCGCGCACGACGCTGAAAGACATCGGTAAAATTCTTCTCGGCGCTGTTTTTATTTTTGTTGCCGGACATTTTCTTGTCGAGGAAGCGGTGTTCTTTTCAAACTTTCTGCATGTGCCGGCGTCGCTCATCGGGCTTCTTGTGCTTTCAATCGGAACGAATGTGCCTGAAATTGTGATTGCGGTTCGTTCAATTCTGCGGCACCGCTCGGATATCGCCTTCGGTGATTATCTTGGTTCGGCACTGACAAACACGCTTATTTTCGGCCTGCTTCCGCTCTTGAACGGCCGCTTCACGATTGCGCAGCCGGGAGAGTTCATGCTGACGGCGGTTCTCATGGTTATCGGCTTTACCGCACTTTACAATCTTGCGGTCTCCGGACGCCGTCTGACGCGCGACGAGGGCAAGACGCTCCTCTTTTTGTACGGTATTTTCTTTGCTGCCCAGGCGGTTTCATTTATTCGTCTTGCAAACGTGTCGGGTTGAATCGGCCTCTGTATTCGTGTATTCTGGGGTTCGCGGAAGGGCGATTAGCTCAGCTGGTTAGAGCGTCACATTGACATTGTGAAGGTCACAGGTTCGAGTCCTGTATCGCCCACACAGACGGAAAACGCCCGCAAAACATAGCGCCGGATGCTTCGCATCCGGCGGTGCTGTTTCGCGAGGATAGTAAGGGAGGAAAGGAAAGCTGGACAAGTGAGGTATACGGCTTTATATTTTCTTCTGGATTCGGAAAGAAGGGGGCAACGATATGGGTTCGAAGGGCAGGGCGCTTCGTCGTTGGGGCATTTGTACAAAGAAATGTGGTTTTTGCAGCTCCCGTCTGACTCTGGTTGTTCAGCAGGCATTTCTGTTTGACCCCGGTCCTTGGCGGACGCGTGCCGTTCTGGTTTCCGGCTGTGTTCACTGTATCCGCTGTTTCAAAAAGAGTTTTTACACGATGAAGATTATCGTGCGAATTCCGTCACGGCGGAACTAGCGCCGAGTTCTCATGAAGAGGACCCGGCGCTTTTCTATTTCCCCGTTTTGATGAAGAGATAGATGTCTTCGAGTGCCTTGACACCATCGCCTGCGGCAATGTTGTTCTGATGATAGTGCACGCTTGAACAGTCGCCCGCAGCCCAGACACCCGCTACATTCGTACGCTGTGTCCATGGGTCAATGACGATGCGCTTGTATGCGTCGCGTGCAACAAGGTCGGCGATAAAGTCAGTATTGGGAATAAGACCGATTTCAACAAAAATGCCGGAGACGGCAAGGGTGCGCTTCTCTCCCGAAAGGCCGTCTTTGTATGTGACGCCGGTTACGAACGCATCCCCGGTCACTTCAAGAATCTCTGCATTCAGGAGGCCTTTCATGTGCGGATTTGCAAGCACCTTGGCCACCGTTACTTCATCTGCTTTGAACATATCGCTGCGGTTCAATAGTGTAACGCTTTTTGCGTATGCGAGAAGCTGCGCGGCGCTCTCAAATCCTGCATTCCCGCCGCCGATAACAGCGACATCCTGTCCGGCGAACAGGGGACCATCACACGAGGCGCAGTAGGAGATGCCTTTGTTTTCAAACTGTGCGGCGCCCGGCACATCAAGTTTGCGGCGCGAAGCGCCGCTTGCGACGAGGACGGTTTTGCCGGCGTACGAATTTTTGTCTGTTGTCACAGAAAAGCCGGCGCTGTCCTTGGCGACCGATGTAACATATTCTTTTTCGAGCACGGTGACGGTATCTTGTGCGTATGCTGCCACATGCTCCTTCAAAGATTTTGCGAGGTCATCGCCTGAAATCGAAATAGTTCCAATCCAGTTCTGAATACCGTCGGAAACGATGCTTTGACCGCCGAATTCGGGGACGATGAGCAGTGTTTTGAGGCGTTTTCGGGCGGCGTACACTGCGGCGGCGCTTCCCGCGGGTCCTCCGCCGATAATGATGAGATCAAACATGAGCTTGTAGTTAGTAGCTTGTAGCTTGTAGAAAAAGAGGCGTTATCCTGGCTTTTGTTCCGAAGAGGATAACCGACGTATTATAACATTGAGCATGCGCATTATCTCATCCAAAAGTCCGCACGTCTCACTGCGTCTTTCGGGGGTGAGTCCGATGACTTTGTCAGCTATCGTGAGTTGCGTCTCAAGCTCCGCTCCGGAACCGTAGGCGATTCGAAGAAATTGAACAAAATCTTTTTGTGTACCTCGCCGTCGTCCCTCTGCGATATTTGACGCAATGGAAACAGCCGAACGACGCATTTGTGAAGTGAGCCCATAGAGCTCACTTCGAGGAAAAGCCTCGGTGATTCCGTAGATAAGGATTGCAAGAGAGATTGCTTTTTGCCAGACCACAAGCTCTTTGTGAGATGAAAGCACCTTCATCACACCAGCGTATACTCCGCGGTTCAAATAAATCTCAAAAAGAGAGACCTACAAGCTACGACCTACAAGCTACAAGCTATTTTTTGCGTCGTAAAAAGGCGGGAATCGCACCCCATTCGTCTTCCTCGTTGTCTTCCATCTTCGGCTTAAGCTCAACAGGTTCCTGCTTTATCGGCATCGGTTCCATCTTGCTCTCCTTCGGCTCCTCGTGCTTTTCCACATGGCTCAGTTTTGTTCCGAAGATTTTTGATCCGGTCGGCTCCTCCTTTTCTTCTTTTTCCTTGCGTCCGAACTGGAAGAGTGACGGGTTGGCGTTGTTTTCGGGGAATCCTGACGCAATAACCGTGACTTTAATCTCGTTTTTCTTCAGACGGTCGTCCTTAATAGCACCGAAGATAATTTTTGCTTCTTTGTCGACGCTTTCGGTGATGACTTTGGCTGCCTCCTGCACTTCATGCATGGTGAGGTCTTCGCCGCCTGCAATCGCAAAGAGGATACCTTTTGCGCCGGCGACGGATACATCAAGGAGCGGGGAGTTGATTGCCATCTGTGCCGCCTCAACAGCTCGCTTCTCTCCGGTTGCCGTACCGATGCCCATGAGTGCGGAGCCTGCGTTTTGCAAGATTGCGCGGATGTCGGCAAAGTCAACGTTGATGATACCGGGGAGGGTAATCAAATCGGCAATACCCTCGACTGCCTGACGGAGCACCTCGTCACACATGGCGAATGCGTTTCTGAGGGAAGTGTCCTTCTGTACAATGCCAAAGAGACGGTCGTTCGGGATGACAATAAGCGCGTCAACCTCTTTTTTGAGTTCATCGATGCCTTGCTGAGCAATGCGCGCTCGCTGAGCGCCTTCAAAAGTGAACGGCCGGGTAACAACGCCGACGGTGAGCGATCCGAGCTCGCGGGCAACTTGCGCAATTGCAGGTGCGGCTCCTGTACCGGTTCCACCTCCCATACCGCAGGTGAGGAATACCATGTCGGCACCCTTGAGTGATTCCTGAATCTCTTCTTTCGTTTCTTCAGCAGCGCGTTTGCCGATCGCCGGATCCATGCCCGCTCCGAGACCTTTCGTGAGATTTTTTCCGATGTGGATTTTTTTCTTCGCAAGAGAATGATGGAGATCTTGCGCGTCCGTGTTGATGGCGATAAATTCAACGCCGCGGACCTTCTGATTAATCATGTGGTTGACGGCATTTTCTCCGGAACCGCCTGCTCCAACGACTTTTATGCGTGCGAATGACTCGACTTCGGGTGCTACTTTGGTTGCCATAATGAGATGTATAAAATCTTACAAATACACAAATAAAGCCATTCGAGGCCTGTTTTGCCTCGTTGTTTACCCCTTCTATGACACCTATAGTATCAGAAAAAACCCTCGCGCCATAGGGCGGGGGATAAAAGACAAAATATTGACAGAAACTTTTTATTGTTTCAAAAACTACGGTAAAAATCTGCTCAGAAGATCGCGTATTTTTGATCCGAATGTTTTGAAGAGTGCGCTGCCTTTTCCGCCGTGCGTTATCTGCACGCCGCCGCCCGTTCCGGAGAGTCCGAGGAGCGCCAAGCCGTAGGCTACTGCCCAGGACGGATCATACACTTCTCCGTGTGCAGTACGATTGATTTCAATTTTGCCGATGCGGGAAGGGAGGGCGAGCGCGCTTTTTGCAATGTCTTCGATGCCCGCGATGCGCGAACCGCCGCCAGTGAGTGTGATGCCTGCGGGAAGCAAGCCGTTCCGTCCCATTTTTTTAAGATGTGTTTCGATAAGTTCAAACACGTCTTTGAGTCGCGCGGTGATGATGTCGTCGATTTTCTTTTTCGGATGTATGGTATGTACCGCGCCTATTTTTATTTTTTCCGCCTCTTCAATGGGGACGCGCAGCCCGAGGGCGATATCATTGGTGATGTCGTTGCTGCCGATCGGGAATACTTTGAGTGAGACCGGCAAATCATTCTCATACACGATGATTGAGGTTGTTTCTGCGCCGATATCGACGAGAATGCAGCCCGCAATGCGTTGTGCCTTGGAAAGCGTTGCGACGGCGGACGCAAGCGGCGACGCGACGATGTCGTCAATGCTGATACCGCACCGCTCGACCGCCTCGATGAGATCGGAGAGATGCTGCTCGAGCACGGTGACATGGAGCACTTTGATTTCCAGCTTAACGCCGCGCATGCCGAGTACGCGTCCGCCGATAACTTCTTTGCCGTCAAGCTTGTACGTGACGGGAATCGCATGAATGATCTTCCGGTTATTTTTTGCCGCTTCCGGGAGCGCGTCCTGGCTTGCCGCGAGCGCACGGTTGATGTCTAGTTCGGTTATTTCCGCATCGGCGCGCGACACGACGCTGCTGCCGACCGACACAAACCCTTCAACGCCGACGCCGCCGACGGAAAGCACGCAATTTTGAACATGCGCGCGGGCCGTCCGTTCGGCCTGCGTGACGGCCTGACGGATGGAGCGGGTGACATGCACGGTTTCTACGATGTAGCCGTGGCGGAGACCGAGCGAATCGGCAGAACCGACACCGGCAACGCGCCGCGTGCCGCCGTATTCACCGCGGTTGTATTCAGCGACGATAACTTTTACCGAATCGGTTCCGACGTCTATTCCCGTTGCGAGCGTGCGACTCATATACCATCAAGTATAAAGCCCAAAGTGCAAAGCACAAAGGAGAAAGGTGTGAAAACGTGCGCTAGGCGAGCGTGTCCGGGTGCGGCCGGTTGAGTTTTTTGAGCACGCGTTTTTCGGCGCGCTCCATGGCGGCTCCGTGGTCGTATCCCTTGAGATGCAGCGCACCGTGAACGAAAAGGTAGAGGATATGATTTTCCGGAGAAAGACCGAATGCACGCGCCTCACGAAGTGCGTAGGGAATAGCGATGCAGATTTCGCCTTCTTTTTTTGAAAGGGGAAATGCGAGCACATTTGTCGGTTTTTCCTTTTGCCGATATGTGGTGTTGAGTGTTTTGCTGCGTGCGTTGCCGATGAACACAAGCGAGACCGAATATGTAGATCCCAGAATAAGGCGCGCCGCCCGCGCATAGAACGAAGCCCCTCGTCGTAGTGAGAGGGGCAGTCGTCGTACGGTTGTCGTTATTGAGAGAGCCATTGGTTATGCTCTGTCCACGAGCCCAAGCTTGTAGAGCTTCTCGCGTTCCTGTTTTCGTTCAATGGTGCGCAGGCGGTTCTTTTTCATGACATACGGAGAAAGCGAGCGGCTGTGGTAGCGAATGCTGCGCATTTTGCGCAAACCGCCCCACTCCATCACCCGCTGGCGGAAGCGCCGCAAGATGCTCATATTGTTTTCTCGGTCGCCTTTAACGACGCTGATGTGTGTTGTCATAACGGGACAATGATACCACACGGGGGCTGTCTCTGCAACGCCCTTCGGGGCTCCCCGGGCGGCTTACAGGTGGGCTTTGAGGTACGTCACTACCTTTGAGATAGGGATGCTTTCCTGGCGGCTGTCGTCGGCGTGACGAATCATAACTGTACCGTCGAGAACCTCTTTGTGGCCGACGATAAGGAGGAACGGAACGCCCGACGTTTTTGCACGCTCAAGCTGATCGGCGATGCTGTTTTGGTGGAATGCGCACGATGCCCGGATGTGTGATTCGCGCAGCATCTCGGTCAGCTTCAGGCTTCGGATTTTTGCGGGGATGCCCGCGTGAATGACGTGCACATTGATGCGCACACGTTTCTGCTTCGGCCTGAATGCTTCCCGCACGGTGTGGGTGTTGAGGTCAAATGTCACATTGATTGCAGGGATGCTGCGGCGAATGCCGATTTTTTTGGCGAGCTGGTCATACCGTTCGCCCCAGGCAACCACGTCTGTTGCCGCGTCGCCCTCGGGGTGTTTTTTCGGCGTATGAAATTTAAAGAGCGTGCGCGTCGCGTAATGCTCGCTGCCGACGAAGTACGGATCAACAGAGTAGGGGAGTTCGAACGATTCAAGATACTCAAGCACCTCTTTGAAATGCTGCTTGCTTTGTTCGGTCAAAAAGTTGAGCGACTGTGGTGCATCCGCGCGGAGCGCGGCGCAGGCGGCATGTGTGCAGCGGAGCGGTGCGAAAGGACTCCGTCGGAACGCATCGCGGCATTCCGGGTCGAGGTCGTTCATGTGTGATCTGAAGTGTGATGCAATCGCTTGTCCAAATGATGCAAGCGATTCTTTGCCGCCGACGGTATTGATAGTCACCGACGGTTCCTTAAAGCCGTATTCGCGGAGAATAGACTGCGTTGTCTGAAAGAGCAATCCTTCAGCGGAGCTTTCCCGGTCGCCGATGATTTCAAGGCGAAGCTCAAGTTTGTTTTTGTACGGAACTTTCCGTGTGTGCGCGATGCGGAGTACGCCTTCAGGAAGCGCGTCAGCCGAAGCTTCAAAGAGTTTGAGCGCCGCAACATGGTGTTCGGGGCACACACAATCGGTCGCGTGTTTCCGGTCAAGCGCCTCAACCCGCAGAGGGGGAACAAAGGTAAAACCGTACGCTTCCGCGACATCGAGAGCTTTCTTGAGCTCGCCTTCGTAGGCATAGTCTGAGGTCAACGGTGATCGCACTGTGCGAGGAAGCGTACGCATACGTGAATATTAGTTTTCGTTAGTAACGGTGTTGAGGTAACGATGCTCGCCGGGGAACAAATCAAACCGGTTAACCGGGAGCAAACGGATAAGCGCGCGTCCGATGATGAAATCGTTCTTGAGAGGTCCCCAGATGCGCGAGTCAGAGCTGGCAGCGCGGTTATCTCCCATGACAAAATACTCGTCCTCGGCAAGTTTCATGCGGAGCGTATTCTTGTTTTCAAGATTAAGGTAGGTCTCGTCGAGAAGAAATCCTTCCGGATACGCATCGTTGATGATACGAATTTCCGAATCCTTCATGTCGACGGTTTCTCCGGGAAGACCGATGATTCGTTTGATGAAGAACTTGGAAGGGTCTTGGGGAAAGCGGAAGATAATGACATCGCCGCGTTTCGGGTCTTCAAAGCGGTACGAAACCTCGTCCACGACAAGGTATTCTCCGTTTGCAAATGTCGGATCCATCGATGCTCCGCTGACGATAAACGGCTGTGCCACGTAGAGTCGGATGGGGAGCACAACAAAAACAGCGATGAGGACGAAACGAATGACTTCAGAAAAGAAAGTTGTGTGCGAAACAGTTTTTTGTTCCGCGTTTTCTGAGAAGTGTTCATTCATATCGGTATGTGTTGGTGCTATTGTACGGCGCACACTCCCTTGACGCAAGAAGAAAGAGTGTGTCACAACAAAAATGAAGACGTAAGAAGTAGGACGTAAGACATATCTGTAACACTTCTGGTATACTGCCTCTGTTACTGGTTACCTTTTACGTCGTATATTTCTGCATATGAAATATCTCATTGTCGGTTTGGGAAATCCCGGGGCAGAATATGAGTACACGCGTCACAATGTCGGGCGCATGTCTGCGGAGCGTATAGCGAAAGAAGCAGATGCGCCGGCGTTTAAAGCCGATAAGGGCTCGCATGCAATGCTTGCACAGGGAAAAATGGGGAAAGGGAGCCTGGTTATAGCGCTCCCCGACACCTTTATGAATCTCTCCGGCAAAACGGTGTCGTATTTGGTAAAGACAAAAGCAATTCCCGCGGAGCGCGTGGTGGTTATTCACGACGACCTTGATTTGCCGTTCGGCACACTGAAGCTTTCTTTCGGCAGGGGATCGGGCGGTCACCGTGGTGTTGAGTCGGTCATTAAAGCGCTGAAGACAAATGAATTTGTGCGCATTCGCGTCGGTGTGTGCCCGACAACGCCGTCCGGAAAAGTGCGCAAGCCTGCGGGGGAAGAAAAAATAAAAGATTTTCTGCTCGGTGATTTCAAAAAGGCGGAAGACCCGACGCTCAAAAAAGTGCTGAAACGTGCGGCGGAGGCAGTTGAAATTCTTGTGAACGAGGGACGCCCCGCCGCGATGACGGAATGCAATCAATAGATACGAGTCATGGAATACAACGTGCGAGGTAACCATGCCGTTGACTCGGTCGGGTTGTTCTTGTAAAGTCCTGTCAGAACGTAGCGCTCTTACAGGAGGAAAGCGATGAGCAAACTGCCGTGTGGTCACCGTAAGGGGACCAGAATCCACACAATCATCCCGGAGGACCGCGGAGAAAGTCCGTTTGAGCGGGAGGTCTGTGCGGTCTGCGAGCGATGGGTGGGTGATCACCCCGCGCCGATGTCTCGGGAAGATGCGAAGAACGATGGCGCTCCAGCGGAGGTACGGTCATGAGAATTCTCGTGGTCACCGCGGCGGTCTACTTCTTCATGCTTTACGCGGCGTTGCTCGTGCACCATGCTCTCGATCTGTTCTTCGGGCACACGAAGCTCGAGTTCCGCGACTGGCTTCCGACGCAGTTCACAAGCGGCGACATCCGTTCCGTCGCGCTAGGACTCAATATGCCGATGCTGTGGGCGCGTGTGGCGGAACGCATCATCACCTTTGGTGAGACGACGCTCAAGGAATGTCCGCAAGAAGAGTCCACGCTCTCGCTCGATGATACAGTTGATTTTCCGTACCCGTGAGATACCACAAGGGCCTCGTCCGTTTCCGGACGAGGCCCGCTTCTGTTTTTATTTCTTTCCTGCGAATGACAGTGTCATGCGCTGGTCCTTCGGATCAAAGAGATTGATTTTGAAGGAATATGTTTTGCCGAGTTCCAAAGTCTCGCGGAGTTTCTCCGTCGATTCGAATTCAGAGACATGGACGAGTCCTGCGACACCCTCTTCAATTGAGGCGAGCGCACCGTGCTTGTTGTATTTGATGACAACCGCTTCAACCGTGTCATCCTTGGCATACTTCTTTGCCGCTTCAACCCACGGGTTCGGTTTCAATGCTTTGATGGAGAGGGAAATCTTGCCGTCTTTCACTTCAATAACTTTCACGCGTACTTTTTCTCCGACAGTGAAGAGCTTGTGCGGGTCTTCAACGAGGCCCCAGTCAAGTTCCGAAATGTGCGCGAGACCCTCAAGTCCGTCTTCAACCTTAATGAAGACACCGAAGTCGACGATGCCTGTAACCACGCCGTCAAGTTCATCACCGACTGCATATTTGCCGACGAGTTCCTGCTTTTCTTTTTGATCGCCGCCTTTCTCAGAGAAGATAAGCTTTCCTTCTTTCGGATCTGCGGTAATGATTTGTACGGCAAGCGTTTGGCCGACGAGTTTCTGGAGTTCGACGAGGATGCGGTCTTTGTCGCCGCCGTCAACGCGCGGGTAGTGGTCAGTGTTCAACTGTGACGCAGGCAAGAATCCTGAAATGCCCTGCCAGTCCAAAATGAGGCCGCCTTTGTTTGCCTCGGAAACGAGGACGTTGAACTGCCTCTTTTCCCGAACCGCTTTTTCCGCTTCACCCCAGACAATTGCCTGGCGGGCTTCTTTGAGCGAGAGCTCGGTGTAGCCGTCTGCGTTTTCTGCGTCGACAACCGTCGCGGTCACTTCGTCACCAATCGCGATGTTGCGTACGATGTCGCGCGCGTTCATGTACTCGCGTCCGTAAATGATACCGGTACCGAACGGATGAATATCGACAAAAATTGACGATTTGTGAATCGCAATAACACGGCCTTCGATGATATCTCCTGCAACCGGGCGCTGTTTGGTCTGCGCGAGGTAGGTGTTCATGAGCTTGTCGCTCTTTTTTGCTTTTTGCTCGGCCTCTTCCTCAGAGAGTTCTTCGTCGATGCGTTCGATGGTGGTTGTATCGGTCATATTATGTTTTGAAAATGAAAAAATGGGCGCACATGCCCCACACATTCCGTCATGCGACGTGGATTGTATTGGGCTTGTTGCGGGGCGCCTTTGCGCCCTGCGTGGGTTAAGTAATATCGCCCTGTGGCGACAGGGGATAGTGTGCCACAGAAGTTTTTTCTTTGCAACGGCAGAAGGGTTGACTATAATCCACTTTTGTGCTTAAATACCCTGGAATAGTTCCTCACATCACCCATACGTAACGAATTAGGTTATACGAAGTGAAACGGAGGGAAAATCATGTTCCGGAACATCATTCTGGCTGTCCTCGTCGTTCTGTCGGTCGGGTGCGCGTCCGCGCGCATCACGACCCCCGTGGCGGAGTCGGTCATCCCCGAGATGCCCGTCCCGCCGATGCAGCAGGAGATCGCCATGCCGGCGGAGCCGCTCGCACTCAACGAAGAGGCGAGCGAAGTTCCCGCGGAGCCCATGCCGGCTCTTCACGAGTACAGCGACGAGCTGTACGAAGAGCTCATCCCGAAGATGGAATCGGCTGAGGCGCCGACGCCGAAACCTGTCTCCGTTTCGGAGAAGAAGCAGTCCGCTGCCGTCACCTCGACGCAGGAAGCGGCAGTTGCGCCTTCACCAGTTCCGACGGAAAAGACGGAGCCTGTTATCCGCGCGGCGGAAAAGGAAAAGATTTTCGCAGACACGGAGCAGGCCGCGCCGGCGCCGGTGGCTTCTAGCCATCAGGACAACATCAGTTCGTCGAGGTTTTCCCTGATCGGGGCACTCGTCTTCGTCATCGCCGGTTGTGCTCTCTGGATCGCGCATCTTCACAGGAAGATACGGGTAGAGAGAATCGCGGCCGCGCAACATCTCCGGGAAATCGATGATCTTCGCGGGCGAATTCTCGCCCAAAAGCGGGAAGATGCCAAACACGAAACTCTCTCGCCCCCCAACCTTCATCGGGGGGTTCTCAAGGAATTTCAGAAACCGGGCGAGCGGCGAAGTTCGCCGCGCACGCCCCGGAAGAAGGTATCTAAAACGGCGGCAGAGAAGCCGCCTGATGCAGAGACCGGGAGTCCTCACAAGAAGGGCGAGAACGAAGCGGTTCACTAAGCGTCCGCCGGGAACGTTTCATCCCGGCATAAAAATTCGTTCACGGGAGGTGATGTGTATGCGATAGCGCGCCTTCGGGCGCAAGAAACAAAGACCGTGGAAAGGGTGAAACCCCTCACGGTCTTTTATTATTTTCTAGATATTTTCTGCCCCTCGGGTGTGTCTTTCACTGCAAATCCTTTTTCCTCAATTTCTTTCCGGAGCGTGTCGGCCATATCCCAATGCTTTGCCTCACGTGCAAGCTCACGGCGATGCAGTAATTCTTTTACATCACCAGGAATCACCAATGTTTCTTTTTCATCAAGCTTTAATCCGAGCACCGCATCCCACGCAAGAATTGTCGCTTTTTTATTTTCTTCCTTCACGTCTTCATCGCGGATGAGATCCCAGATCAGAGAAATTGCCTTCGGCGTGTTGAGATCATCTCCAACGGCTGCACGAAACTCGGCGTCATACGCGGTATCAAGCACTCCGCCGTCTGGCATCTCGGCGAGTCGGTTTTTCAGTTTTTCGTACGCGGTTTGCGCGCCGGTAAGCGCCTCCCAAGAGAAGTTAACGGGCGAGCGGTAGTGCGCGGTCAAAAGCCAGTAGCGGTAGGAGAGCGGTGCGATGTTGTGCTCGGAGAGCGCGGGGAGCGTGAGCGCATTGCCGGCTGACTTTGCAATTTTTTCCTCATCAATGGTGAGAAATGCGTTGTGCATCCAGAAGCGGGAGAACGGTTTTCCGGTTGCGTTTTCCGACTGCGCAATTTCGTTGTTGTGGTGGACGGGGATGTGGTCGATGCCGCCGGTGTGAATATCAAATGACTCGCCGAGGTACTTCATCGACATCGCCGAACACTCAATGTGCCAGCCGGGAAATCCTTTTCCCCACGGGCTTTCCCAGCCAAGCTCCGGATTAAATTTCCAGAGCGCAAAATCGCGCGGACCGCGTTTGTGCGAGATGTCGGCGTCCTCACGCACGTCAGAGAGGGGAGTGAGCCCGCCGAGGCGCCCGTAGTGCGGATCTTTTGCGGTGTCAAAGTACACGCCGTCGCCCTCAATAACATACGTAAATCCTTTTTCCTCAAGCCGGCGGATGATGTCGATTTGTTCGGGAATGTGGTC
>CAZSMD010000006.1:13143-16342 GCA_964608145.1 uncultured Candidatus Saccharibacteria bacterium
CCGCAGTTGTACATGGTGACCCGAGGCGGTTCGAGCGGTTCAAAATTCTGGGGCTTCCTCCCGAGCGTGTTAAAAAATGTAAGTGATGCTGCCATATATTTCTTGCTCTTTCATTTTACTTCATGTCATACTAATTACCATGCGTATGGTACAAAAAATCGTCCTGGTGCTCCTCCTTGTCGGAGCCATTTTTTATGGTGGTTTTTGGCTGGGCAAGGCAAGTGTCCCCGCAGCAACACAGGTTGTCGGTCTCTCAAATATGGAAGCGGGGAAACCCGCCGACGTTGACTTCGAACCGTTTTGGAAAGTATGGAATGCAATTAATGACCGGTATGTTGCCGTCGACGGCGTCGATACCCAGGAGAAAGTCTGGGGAGCAATCCAAGGTCTTGCCGCATCACTCGGTGATCCGTACACGGTGTTTATGCCGCCCGAGGAGTCGCAGTCATTTGAAGAAATGATTACCGGAAGCTTCGGTGGCGTTGGCATGGAAATAGGGGAGCGGGAAGGACAAATAGTCGTCATCGCGCCCTTAAAGGGAACGCCGGCAGAAACAGCGGGCATCCGCGCAGGTGATGCGCTTGTTTCAATCAATGAAGAATCAACAGCGGCGCTGACCGTTGATGAAGCAGTGGGAAAAATTCGCGGAGAACCGGGTACGGTTGTCACGCTGGGCATCACGCGCGAAGGGTCGGACGAAATTCTTTCGATTCCGGTGACGCGCGACACAATCTCGATTCCGACGCTTGATACGGAAGTGCGCGGCAATACGTTCATCATTTCACTCTACAATTTTGATGCGCTGTCGGCTTCTGAATTTCGTAATGCCATGGGCATGTTTGAACGCTCGTCCGCCGACCGTCTTATTCTTGATATGCGCGGCAATCCGGGAGGATTCCTTGACGCTGCAGTTTCTATCGCAAGTTATTTCATTCCGGCAGGGGAGGTAATCGTGGCGGAACACGCCGACAAAGCAGAAGAGGACGTTGTGCACCGCAGCCGCGGCTTTACGCTCAAAAAAGAGCCGAAGAAGATGGTTGTACTTGTTGATGGCGGCTCCGCTTCGGCATCGGAAATAGTCGCGGGTGCGCTTCAGGAGCACGGCAGAGCGCTGCTTGTCGGTACGCAGACGTTCGGAAAGGGGTCGGTTCAGGAACTTATTCCGATAACACTGTCGACATCGCTGAAACTTACGGTCGCACAGTGGCTGACGCCGAACGGCGTGTCCATCTCGGAAGGCGGCTTGACCCCGGATGTTGTCGTTGACGTTACTCCTGAAGATATTGAAGCGGGGCGAGATCTCCAGCTTGAACGCGCATTACAGGAGGTAGAGAAATAGAAAAACCGGCCGCTTGTTGTTCCCCGAAGGGAAAAGCTGACGCCGGTATAAACAGAACGGCACAGTACAAGTGTCAGACGGACGTCGCGTAGTTTTTCGATTTCTCCCATCGCTCCCTCGTGCGCTCGAATGCCTTTTCGACGATTACTCGTGCCGGCTCGTTTGAATCGTAGAGCCGGGTCTCGTCACAGAGGTCGAGGTCATCGATGTTCAGCGTGTCACGGACGAACACGTGTCCGTCGCGTTTGATGACGGTGACGCTGAACACAACGACTTCTTCTCCGTAGACACGAAAGCCCTCGATGACCCGAGAGGTACCGTTCTCCCGCTGGATGAGCGAGAGCGTGGCAACGTCGACGGTGTCTTTGAGCACCCGTTTCACCCCCTTTCGTAGTGTGTGCCGTTTATGCCCTGGTTTTTTTATAGCAATAAAAATATAAAAGTCAAGTACAACAGGGGGAGAGTAAAACCGTTGTTTTTACGAGCAGTGTTGTGTATGCTGTGGACACACTATCTCTATGCAAATCATTCTTCTCAAAGATGTTCCGAAAGTGGGGAAGCGGGCGGAAGTGGTGACCGTGTCGGAAGGATATGCGCTCAACTGTCTGATTCCAAAAGGTCTCGCACGAGCGGCGACACACTCTGCGCTTCGTGAGCTTGAGGCGCAAAAAACACGAATGGCATCTGAGCAGGCGGCAAGTGATGCGGAACTCAAAGCATTGGTGACGGCAAGCAACGGGAAGACGCTGACGCTGCACGTGCGCGCAAATGAACAAGGACACCTCTTTGCTGCACTACATGCGTCGGACATTGCAAGCGCGCTTTACGATCAGCTCGGCATCAGTATTCCGGAGACAGCAGTGGTGCTTGCGGAACCCTTTAAAGCAGTCGGCAAACACGATATCGGTATCGAGGGCGGCGGGGCAAAGGCAAAGCTGCATCTCGTCATTGAACCGCTTCCGGAAAAATAACGCGTATAGAAAAACAGCGCCCCAAGGGCGCTGTTTTCGTTATGCGATGACGCTTGCTTTCTTGCGGCGAACCATCTGTCCGTCAAACGATGTCTTGCGGATGTCAGTGAATTTTACAACGCCTTCTTTTGAAGCGTAGAGTGTGTGGTCTTTACCGACGCGGACGTTTTCTCCTGCGACGATGCGTGTGCCTCGCTGGCGCACAATAATTGCACCCGCGCGGGCTCGGCCGCCGTCAGCGATTTTAATTCCTAGAAATTTTGGTTGTGAGTCGCGAAGGTTTTTCGCTGTTCCTCCGGCTTTCCTGTGTGCCATATACTTTTATTTTTATTTGATGACCTCCCGTCCATACTGGGGGCGGGAAGCGCCAAACGTTGTATGAGCATAGCATTCTACCGACAAAAAGGCAAGACCTGGCTTGCCCTATACGGAAACGATGTGGCCCGATATTTCCGCGGGCCTCTTTTCGGACTTCTTGCAGGGGTCCCGCTCGGTTTTTGGATCGGGTTTTTGGTTACTCCGGGCCATGTTCCGTTTGAGGACATAACATTACGCGAGCTTCCAGTGTGTATCACGGCGGTTCCGACGGCGGACTATGCGTCGCTCGGAGCCCCCAAAAATTCCCCTACAGGGCAAAAAGAGGGAAGCGTGGTGGCTTCAGCCAACGGAACACGGTATTACTTCCCCTGGTGTAGCGGCGTGTCACGGATACGTGAGGAAAATAAAATCTGGTTTCAAACAGAACAAGATGCACAAAATGCCGGGTATACGAAAGCAACAAGTTGTCAATGACGTCCCCCTTAGGGGAGAGGGTTTCACGGTAAGGGGTTTTAGAACTGGAAGTGTCGCACAATATATCTTTTGCGACCCATATACCTTAAAATAAGGG
>CAZSMD010000006.1:16442-26996 GCA_964608145.1 uncultured Candidatus Saccharibacteria bacterium
CGGCACGTTGAGCGACTCGACTCCCCCGCCGTTATTCAAATTTCCGAGACCCTGCACAAATAAATTCCACAAAAAAGTTATGACGTGATCCCAAAACCACATGACGGGATCCTTGATGTATCCCCAGACTGTTTTAAGGAAGTCCCAAAACCAGACAAGGTTGTCGTGAACGACGGGTTTGGCCAGAATTTCCTGAATATTCAAACCGAAGTATCCGAGAATGATAAGCGCAATGACGATGATAAGAATAATGTGGAGAAAACCGCGTGAAGATGTCTTCATAATTATTGTGGGAGATATGACATAGGGTCTAAGTATGCTTCATATGGAGCATACGCTATTTTTGTTCCCTTACAACCCTTGCTCCAGGTAAACGGATCGATTTTAACGGCGTCGCGGTCAAAGACGGTGAAGTGGAGATGCGGTCCCGTTGCATATCCTGAAGCGCCGGCGTAGCCGATGATTTGTCCTGCGCGCACTGTTTCCCCCGCCGAAACGCTCATCACCGAGAGGTGGGCGTACAATGTCGACAATCCGTTCTCGTGGTCAATAAGAATCCAGCGGCCGTATGAGTAACAGCCCGGAACGGCATCCATGTTGACTGCGTCGCGCACGGTGCCCGCCGCCGCGGCGAGAATCGGCGTTCCGACGGAGGCTCTGAAGTCGACGCCGCGGTGCGGGTTGGGATTTCCCGAAGCGTCGAAGCCGTAAGAACCGGCGCGTGCAAAACTCGTCAAACCATATCCCTGTGTGATGAGCGGGTCTTCAACAGGCCACACAAACACACCGCTCCCCTTTTTGGGCAGTCGGGAAGGATCGAGAAGGTACGTGAGTTGCGATTCGTAATCCTGGAGTTCCGTCTCAAATTGTTTTCGCGCCGCCTGTTTTTGCGCGAGGAGCGCCTGGTACTCCGCTTCCTTGCTCTTTGTCACCGAGAGGAGTGAATCTTTTGCTTTCTTGTTCTCATCGACAACCTGGCGCTGTCCGTCGAGTTTCTTTTTGTATGCATTCAAATTTTCATGTTCGGTCTGTTCGCTTGCGCGCTCATCAAGGAGGTCGGCCTTGAGCGTCTGGAGGGACAGCAACTCGTCGCGGACTGTTGATTGCACCTGTTCCAGCTGGTCCAACTCAACCCATAGATCGGAAAAATCCTCGTAGGCAAGCAGTGTCTCTACGAATGTCTGGTTATCGGATTCGTGGATGGTGCGGAGCGCGGTTGCGAGGACGTCGCTATTAAGGCGGATTTTTTCCTCCTTGTCTTTGATCTCCGCGCTCAACTGTTCAATAGAGTACGTTGTTTGTTCAATGCGTTTCTGCGTGAGTGTGATGTCGCTCATGAGTTTTTTTCTCGTGAGATTGAGCTCGGCAATGGCGCCTTCAAGCGTGCCGCGTTCCGCGCCGACCTTCTGCAGTTCCGCCTCGTACTTCGCGATTTCACGGTCGATGGCGTCAATCTGGTCTCGGGTCTCCTCGATTTTTTCCTCAAGGTCGTCCGCGTTCGCGGCGTGTGCCAAAAAATTTCCCGAAGCAAAAAAAGCGCACAAGGCATACACGCTTGCAAGAACAAGAAAGGCGCGAAGTGATGTGCGTGGGGTGCTCATGAATTATGCGAGAAGTTCGAGCGCGCGCTCAAGCCGTGCGATTGTGTCCGGGATTCCGATAACTGACGCGACGGTAAAAGGATCCGGGGAGCGTTCTTTTCCGGTGAGTGCAAATCGTACAGGCCAGAGCACATTCCCCCGCCCCATCTTTTCCGCATAGTCCCAGATAACCGCTTTTATCGTTTCCGGAGACGCCGCAAAATCGCCCGGAAGGGCCCGCAGGGCCTCGAGCACATACTGTACATGTGTTTTTGTCTCCGAAAGGTTACTGTTTTTCCAGATAAGTCCGGATGCCTCATAGGCGGGCGCTGTGAAGAAAAATCCGAGGTCCTCAAGGCAGGCGGGTATATCACCGAACGTATCGACATGCTCGAGCACGATATCAACGATGCGTGCGAGCACTCCGCGGTCATACGATTCCGGCGCGTAGGTACTGACGGCGTTTAAGCGTTCTTCCGGCGAAAGCTTCTTGATATGTTCGCGGTTTATCCAGTTAAGTTTTTCAACGTTGAATACTGCCCCGCCCTTCTGCACTTTGCTGATGTCAAAAAGCGTGATGAGTTCATCAAGTGAGAAAAGTTCCTGGTCGGTGCCCGGGTTCCAGCCGAGAAGCGCGACGAAGTTGATGATTGCCGAGGGCAGGTAGCCGCGCGTGCGGTAGTAGGTAAGCGACACGGTTTCTCCGTGCTTGCGCTTTGAAAGCTTTGATTTGTCTTCTGCAAGCACGAGCGGCAAATGTGCGTATATCGGGCGCGGCAGTCCGAGCGCTTCTTGAATAAGAATTTGACGCGGCGTGTTGGAGAGGTGTTCTTCACCGCGGATGACGTGCGTCATACCCATATCGCCGTCGTCAACAACGACGGCAAAGTGATATACCGGCTCGGTCATGCTGCGTGCAATGACGAAATCGCCGAGATCGGTTGTGTCGACGGAAACAGTTCCGCGAATCATGTCTTCAAACGTCACCACGATGTTCGGATTTTTGAAGCGAATAACTTCGTCACGCTGTCCTTCTTCGGTCGGTACTTCTTTTGAAACGTACGCGTGTCCGGAAGCAACAAGTTTTTGAAGCGCGGACTCGTAGAGCGCCGTCCGTTCTGACTGCTTTGCAAATACGTCATGGTGGAGTCCAAGCCATGCGAGATCCGCGATGAGTCCCTCTGTCCACTCTTCCCTGCTGCGTTCCTTGTCGGTGTCTTCAATGCGGAGCGCATAGGTGCCGTTGTTTTTTCGCGCAAAGAGAAAATTAAAAAGCGCACCGCGGACGCCGCCCATGTGAAGGAAGCCGGTCGGTGACGGTGCAAAACGAACAACAGGTGCTGTGGTGCTAGGCTTCATGTTCAAGTGCAAGGTCTAAAATTTCCTGCGCAATGACGCGAGCGGCGTCAGATCGGGCAAAGGCCCGTGCGGCTTCGCTCATGCGCTGTTTTTCGGTGCTGCTTTCAAGGATGCGGGTCACTTCGGAAAAAATAAGATTCGGCGTCAGGTTCGCCTGCTCAATAACGACCGCCGCACCGCTGCGCGCGTAGGAGAATGCATTTGAACGCTGGTCGCGGCTTACGTCTTCGGGAATCGGGATAATGATGGACGGTTTGCCCCAGTCCGCGATTTCAAAAATGGAGCCGGAACCTGCGCGGGAAATAACAATGTCGGCGATGCCCGCTGCCATACGCATGGCGAGGACGTTCAGAAACGGGAACGGCCGATACCGGTCGGCGTGGGCGTTGCCCTCAAGAATGAGCCGCGCGGTTTCTTTGACGATGTCAAAATGTTTTTCTCCGGTTTGGTGAATGACGTTGTACCGTTCAACAAGTTTCGGCAGCGCCTCAATCAGCGCCTCATTGATTGCCTGTGCGCCCTGCGAACCGCCGAGCACCAGAATTGTCGGGATGTCTTTCTCGAGCTTCAGAAATTCGTATGCTCCCGCGGGAGCGAGGGTTTCGAGCGTGTGTCGGACAGGATTTCCGGTGAGCGCGATTTTCGGCAGTTTTTCCTTCTCTTTCTTTGAAAGTTTCTCAAACAACGCTCCTGTTTCCGGATACGAAATGGCGATACGCTTCGCGAATTTTGCGGCCCATGCGTTTGCGCGTCCCGGGACGCTGTCTGATTCGTGAATGATGACCGGAATGCGGAAAAAGCGCGCGGCGAAAAGCACCGGCACGCTTGCAAATCCTCCCTTACTGAAAACGACATCCGGAAGAACAAAATACATGCGGATTACGGCTTTAACAATTCCCCACGCAATTTTGAATATGTCAATTACATTCAGAAACGACATGTAGCGGCGCTGCTTCCCTGCCGCAATCGGAATGTATGTGATGTTGTGTTCAAAGAGGGCGTCTTTGTCATACGGCGACGGCGCCATATACACCAAATCAGGCGGCAACAGTTTTTGTTCCTTGCTGATTGCCTGTATTTGTTCTGCAACGGCGATGAGAGGGTAAAAATGCCCTCCCGTTCCACCTCCTGCTAGTACGATGCGCATACGTTCAAATCGAATTAGTCGTTATGTATACAGTATACCAGATGCGCTATGCGACTGCGGCTTGTTTTGGGTGGCTTGAAATCCGGAGAATAATGCCTATCTCAGCAAGTGCGAGGAGCAGCGACGTGCCTCCCTGGCTCACAAAAATAAGCGGGTCGCCGGTCAGAGGAACAATGCCAAGCATGGCGCCGATGTTGATGAATGATTGCGCCACAATGATGGTGACAAATCCGACGACAACGAGGCGCGTAAACGTATTGGGTGCTCTTGTTGCTATGCGGAAGCCGCGCGAAAGGAATGCGACAAAGAGTGCGATGAGGAAAACACTTCCGACGAACCCCCACTCTTCGGCAAAGACGGCAAAAATGGAATCCCCGATTGGCTCCGGAAGATACGTGAATTTTTGTACGCTCTGGCCGAATCCGCGTCCGGTGAGTCCTCCGGAACCGACGGCGATGAGCGACTGCTCAAGCTGGAAACTTGACCCCTGCGGGTCACGTTCGGGGTGAATATACGTTTCGAGACGATCTTTCACGTACGGCACAAACATACCGAGCAGCACAATGCCCGCGAGAGCGCTCGCGATGAGCGCGAGCGCGTGCTTCCATGGACCGCCGGCTGCGAAAAAGATACCTCCCAGGCCGATTGCGATGATGATGAGCGAACCGTAGTCGGGCTGCAACGCCAGGAGGACGCCCGCAATAACAAGCAGTCCGAGAAGCGGGAGAACACCGAAGCGCGCCAGGTGCAGTTTTGTGCGCATCGCCGCGCACCATGTCGCATAGAGAATGATGATTGAAAACTTGAGCAGTTCTGCGGGCTGCAGCGTGAAAAAACCAAGATCAATCCAGCGGCGTGCGCCCGCGTGTTCGAGGCTCAGAAACGGAATAAAGACGAGAAGCATCGCGACAACGCTCCCTGCAAAAAGGGCAAGCGTGTGTTTGCTCCAAAATGTCGGCTTGATGCGGAACGTAATAAGAAACGCGATGATTCCGGCTCCAAGAGAGACAAGTTGGTTAATGAAAATACCCGAGAATCGCGCGCCGTCTTTTGCGAGAAGTCCCAGTGACGCGGACGCAAAAATAACGAACCCGAATATAACGAGTCCGAGCGTGATGAAAAAAAAGGGACGGTCAGTGTTCCGGAACATCATCGTCCATTGTAGCAAACAAAATTTTGCAAAAGAAAAACCTCTGCCTTCACACACGTCACGGACGGTGCGCCGACAGAGGTCCCAGAGAAGGTCAGCCTTGGCTGACGGTGAGCCGCGATGGGCTCGGTGGTGCCGTACTGCGAAGAGCGAAGAAGCTATTGATCCACCTCTTGAGAGAGGAGAATTGAAGACATCGGGGAGGCGCCGTACACACCGCCAACCCCGAAACCGAGAGAGCACCCCAGGAAAACGTCTCCATGGGTGTTCCGGTTCTCCAGAAGAGCCGCCGAGTCTTCGACCCGCAGGGGCTCTTGACGCCCCAGCTCCTTCTGGCGCAGTGAGTTGTCCGGCAAGAACCGTTATGGATCGGTGTGGCTGCGCACCATCCGATCTTCTTGCCTCGCTTGAGCGTTCACACCTCGGCCAAGGAGATTAACCGTGATGTCCCAGCGGCGTTGCCAGGATGCCCTGGACCCATGCGCCGCTGAAGATGACAGGCACTACGTTTCCCGGGAGGGATATGCGGGCCCGCCAGTCGCTCGCACTAAAGGAACAAGCTTCTTTTACCTGAAATAATTCTAACAGCAAAGAAAAAAGCGTCAAGGGGGAAAAACATCGCAAGACGCGTGTAAAAAAATGTCAATTCCCTACCCCCACAGTGCGATGAGAACGCCCACAAAAGCAAAGATAACGGAGATGACCCAGTAGCGCATGACTACCTTGTACGCAGGCCAGCCGAGTGCTTCGAAATGATGATGGATGGGTGCGACCAGAAAGATTTTCTTGCCTCGTATTTTTTTCGATGCGACCTGAAGGATGTTTGCGCCGACGGTGACAAACTGCACGACGGCGATAATCGGCAACAAGAGCACGGTGTTCGTGAGAAATGCGATGATGGTGAGCGCCAGTGCGAGCGCCATGAATCCCGTTTCAGTGAGGTAGAAGCGCGCGGGCGGGATGTTAAACCACAAAAATGCCAGGAGCCCGCCGACGATGACGAAGGAGAGCGCTGATGTGTCGATTTGATTGTTGATGAGTGCAATCAGACCCAGTGCAGCAAATACAACGGAAAGCACGCCTCCCGAGAGTCCGTCGAGTCCGTCGATAATACCCGAAGCCATGATGGCGAGGAGTACGACCAGGAAGAACGGGATAAACCAAAGTCCGATATCAAAGAATCCGTAAAACGGCACGAAAATCTCCGACATGCCGAGCTTTGAGTAGAACCACCAAGCGACAAAAAGTCCGAAAAGAAGAATCGGCGTAACGCGGTAGAAAAACGGCAAACCGTCCGGAAACCGGCGGGACTTTCCGATGACGACAAGGTCCTCGATAAATCCGACGATGGCACCCAACAGAAATCCGGCGAGCGGAAGCCATGTTTGCGAACGTGAAAGAAAGTCCACTTTTCCCGAAGGACCGCCTGATGTGAAATACGAAATAATCCAGAATACCGCGACAGTGAGCATGACTGAGAACACAACGACGAGACCGCCCATGCGCGGCGTGCTTGTCTCCTTTTCTTTGTGCATCTCGTTAAAAATCGGCGTGCCGCGATCGTCACCCAGCCCCTGTGTATTCCCTGCCCGCTTTTTCCAGGCCTGATACTTGTAGAGGTAGTGCGTGATGATCGGCGTAATCGCGATACCGGTCAAAAACGAAACAGTCGCCGGTGTGATGACTTTGATGATATCGACGGGGGTCATAGGACTAGTGTAGCAGAGGCGCGAAAGGTGTACGTAAAAAAAGTGGAGAATTACACTTCGTCAAAATAACGTCGTGCGGCATCGATGAGCTTCTCCATGTCGGCAAACCGGCCTTCTTTTGTGGAGCCCAGAACCACGATGATAATCGGGTGGCCGATGCCGACGTCAAACGACATGGCAAGATTGCCGCCTGCAATGTCGGTAAAGCCGGTTTTGCCGCCGATTGCCCAGGGGACGCTCTCAGCGATAGTGTTTGTGTTGGTGACGGTGTGTGTGCGGTCAAGGGAAGCAATGGTTGTCTCTTCAAACCGTGTTGCATCGAGCAGACCCGGGATTGTTGCGAGTACGTGCGCAAAAAGCCGGGCAACGTCATAGGCGGAGCCGCGGTTTACCGAACCGTCGGGCTCATCAAGACCGGTGACGTTAATGAATGACGTGTCGATGAGTCCGAGAAGTTTTGCCTGTGCATTCATTTGGTCCACAAAGCGCGTCGCGGGCGTTGCCGTTATGCGGTCATGATTTTCGGCGAGCGCCGCAGCGGCGTCATTTGATGACGAAACGAGCGTGTATTCAATAAGCGCATCTCTTCCCCACCGTTCGCCGAGGACAAGACCGTTCGAGCCTTCGTTTGCGAGTGCGTCCGCTGAAATGGAAAGTGTCGCGTCTTCCGGAATGAATTCATAGGCGACAATCGCAGTCATGAGCTTTGAGAGAGACGCAAGCGGAAGCGCGCGCCGCGCGTCACGACGGTAAATCGGCATTTCTGTTTTTGCATCCCAGACGAGCACGGACTCGGCTTCGAGGACAAGGCCTTCAAACACATCGCGCGGCGGCTCGGTTGCCTGTATTTCCGGTGTCGCTCTGTCGCGGAGCGCAAAAATGAGCGCCAAAATACCGGCGCACACAAGTGCGCCGACTAAAATGTGCATCGTCACCCGGCTCAGACGCTCATGCGCCGGCGGTATCGGTTGCGGGTTCTGTTGTAGTTCCTGGGGCGGCATCTGTTTTTTCCTGTTCGCTTGCTTCGAATTGTGCAATCTCCGCGCGCACTTCCTTGAAGTTGGGAAGTTCTTCGCACGATGTGATTCCTAAAAAGGATAGCAATTCAAACGTTGGTTTGTAAAGGAAACCTCGCGCGTCGTGCGGATTTTCTGTTCGCTCGATCAAGCCGCGGACCATGAGCTGACGCAAAATAAATGTGGAGTTCACGCCGCGGATGTAATCAATGCGTGCGCGTGACAGCGGACCGTAGTAAAGCACAATCGTGAGCGTCTCAAGTCCCGCTTTGCCGAGGTCGCGCTCAAGGTCTTCTTTGATAAGACCTTCGATGAGTGCGGACATGTCGCGGGCGGTCGTCAAAAGCACCCCCTCATCTTTCATGATGAGCGAAAGACCGCGCCCGGAAAGGCCCTCCTGGAGCGCCATAAGCCCTTTACGGACGTTTTCGGGGCTCTGTTTGAGGATTGTCGCCAGTTCTTTTATGGACACCGGTTCACCCTTAAAAAAGAGGACGGCTTCAAGTTGTGACTCGAGTTGCTGCATAGATTATGAATAGTTTGGTACGTTCACGTTGTCGTGCTGCATTTCAATATCGGAGAACATCTCATGCTGGCGCACGAGCAATACTCCCCGCTTGACGAGCTCAAGCATAGCAAGAAAACCGACAATCGTCGTCACTTTTTCCGCACGATTTCCCGAAGTACCCGTTGCGTGTGTTTTTGCGAAGTCAGTGAAGCGCATCGTCAGCGCGCTTTGAATGCGGTCCGAGAGCCGGTTAATCATTTCCTCAAGGCTCATGATTTTTTCAACAACGGCCTTCTGCAGTTTTTCCGCCTTCGGAAGATGCGCCAGCACGCGCTCTGCCGCTTCGGCGAGTGACGCGACCGAGATAGAGCGGTGCGGAATGAAGCGCGCTTCGCGCGGACGTGATTCAACCTGCGGTGCAAACAGAATGTGCTTGCCGAATTGTGCGCGAACGCCGTGGGACAGCTCCTGCACGCGCTTGTAGAGGCGCAGGCGCTCCTCGAGGTTCTGAATATCACCCTCCTCTTCAGGTGAGAGCGTAAATTCCGGGAGAAGCGAGCGCGACTTGATGAGTACTAAGGTTGAGGCAATAAGCACAAACTGCGCAACGTCGCGCATGGGAAAAGAGCCCATCTCTTCGACGTGCGCGATGTATTCGTCGGCAACATCGGCGAGCGCGATGTCGTTGATGAACAGTTTCCGCTTTTCTATCAACGAGAGCAGAAGCTCAAGCGGCCCTTCAAAGACGGGTGTTTTGACTGAAAAACTCATGGCAATCTCTATTGTACCGCATTGCACACGCGGTCTCTATTTCTTTTCTTCCCCGGTTGCGAGCCGCTCATCAATGCGCTCCATGTCCCGTGGAAACATTGATGCCTCGCGAATATTTTTCAAACCAAGTATTTGCATTGTCATTCTCTCTGCGCCAAAAGCGAAGCCGCCTTCAGGCGGAGCGCCGTACTTGAAAGCCTCGAGGAACATTTTTATTTTATTTGGATCCATACCCCACTCTTGCACATGCTTTTCAAGCTGCGTGTAATCGTTGATGCGGCGTCCTCCGGAAAGCCACTCCACCCCTCGGCACAAAAGATCCATACCCTCGTTAAATTCGGGGTTTTCGGGGTTTGGATACACGTAGAAGGGTTTCTTTTTTGTCGGATATCCGTACACAAACACAAAGTCAGATCCTGTCTCTTTTGCAATAATTTCGCACAACAGACGTTCGCTTATCGGATTTAAATCTTTGTCGCCGCGGAAATCCTCCCCGGTCTCCTTGAAGATTTTTTCTTCCGCTTCGGTGAGTGAAAGTGTCGGTGTTTTGTCTAGCATTTTTGGCAATGTCGCACCAAGTAGCTTGAGTTCCCTCGCACACCGTTTCTCGACTTCTTGAAGAATGAAGCGAACCACGGATTCGGCCGTGTCGCGGACATCTGTCCAGCTGTCGATGAATCCCATTTCAACGTCAAGAGACACAACCTCGGTGAGGTGTCGTGTTGTTGTGCTCGGCTCTGCTCGAAATATTTTGTTGACTGAAAAAACACGCTCAAAGGCCGTCATGACAATCTGTTTGTACAACTGCGGGCTTTGTGAGAGAAATGCTTTGTGTTCAAAGTAATCAACACGGAATACCTCTGCCCCACCCTCGGCGACGGCTGGAGCGATTGACGGCGCTTGAAATTCAAAAAATTCCTGGGACTTTAGGTATTCTCGGAACGCGTCAATGATTGCCTCCTGTACTTTGAAGATTGCTTGAAGGCGCGGGTGTCTCAGAACCAGTGCCCGGTGATCAAGTTGAGTTGGAAGTTCCAGGTCGAGCTCTTCTTTCGTTATATCGAAAGGCATCGGTGCGGCTTTTGCGAGAACCTTTAATTCTTTTGCTTCGAGTTCGACCGTTCCGGTTTCAATTTTTTCGTTCACAAGGTTCGCCGGGCGTCCCTTCACTGTTCCAGTTATTTCCACAACGTCTTCCGTTCTTAACTCGGAAGCGACCGCGTGGGCGTTTTCGGACACCTTTGGATTAAAAACTACCTGGAGAAGCCCAGATCTGTCGCGCAAATCAATAAAGATGAGTTTACCGTGGTCGCG
>CAZSMD010000007.1:0-12866 GCA_964608145.1 uncultured Candidatus Saccharibacteria bacterium
TGTCGGGAAATGCATACAAAAGGCGCGTTGTGCCGTCGGGGTACACCAGTGCGCGCACGTCTTTGTTTTTGACGACAAGGTCAACAAATTTTGCCGGCGGAGGCGGCAGCAATGGAGGTGTCGTTGTTGCCGGTGTTGTTGACGCAGCAGGAGCCGTGCTTGTTGCGGGCGAAGATGTCGCTGTTGTGGTTGCCGTTGTCGTCGAAGTGGTTGTCGTTGCTACTTCGGGGACACTCGGCTCTAGCGTGAACGCAATAAATGGCAGATCCGCCGCGATGAATGCCTCCCACTCGAGCATGCCGGCGAACGCTGTTTCATACGATGCCGTCTTGAAGAGCAGAAACGCTGTCGGCGTGCTTGTCGCGGTGACTGAACCGAACACAAACCCGTCTTCGAGCGAACGGATGAGGCGTTGCGGTGCACGGCTCTTCGTGAGCGCAAAAAATTCCTCCGCGGCGATATGCTTGACGTTATCTCCTTCCCCGAGCACGTGAATGAGCGAGATGCCGCGGATTGTTCCGGGCGTGCCTTTCTTGGTGAGGAATGAATCGCGAACGGTAGCTGAGAAACTTTCAAACGTCATTCCGGCGACGTCGAGAATTGTCCGCTCATCGGCAAGCAGGAGCGTCTCCTGCGGCCCTTCAACAACAGGCAATTCCTCAACAGGTTTGAGATAGAAAATAGCCGCAACGGTCGCAAGGCCCAGGATGATAAACATGCCGGAACCGATAACCCACCACTTCCCCGAGCTTTCCTCGGTTTGTCCCACAAACCCTGATGCTTGTTCTTTTTTCTGCTGTGCGAGCGCGATGTCGGCGACGGAAATGTTTTGTGAGTGTACTGTTTGCGCAATATCGCCCTGAAGTGTGCGGATTGCCGCGCGTTTCTGCAAAGGGTCGATAGGTTTTGCGTCGACGGCTTCCTGGAGTGTTGTTTGGGGTTTGGCAATTGCCGCAGAAACGAAGTCTCTGCTCGGCAGAGACTTCGTTTCCCCAAGCGAACTTGGAGGTTCAACCTCCAAGTTCGCGGCTGGCGGCTTTGGCGCAGGAATCGGCGGTGTCACAATCGGCGGCGCGACAGGTTTTCTAATCTCTTGCGACAATCCGAAGAGCGGTTTTTTTTCCAGGCGCGCGGCTGCTCCCTCGGAGGTCGGCATAACTTTTGCTTGGATGACCGGCTTTACATCGGGAGTTACGGGGATGTCTGCATCTTTCGGGGGAATGAAATTTGGCGGCACAATCGGGTGCACTTCGTTTGGCGGTGTCCCCATACTTTGCACGTCAGGCGTGCCCGCTGAGGCGCCGCTTTTTTCCGGCTGGGGGTTTGTTGATGCGGGTTCTGTCATTGCTGTAAGTATAAAAGGTAAACAACAAAACAGAAAATGAAAAATCGGCAAAAACAAAAAAGAAAGCCGCCCCTGTGAAAGCGGGCGGCTTTTTCTTATGCGTGATGTGGTCGGTGCGGACCTCCGCGATGTCCGCCGAATCCTCCCGGACGCGGCCCTCGCGGTCGGAAGCCCCCTCCGTTCCCCATTCCTTCCCCCGGCGCGGCAGGCTTGATACCTTTCTTTTCTGCAAACTCGGGGTCTGCGTCTTTTATGGAGAGTCGGATTTTACCCATCTCATCGATTTCTTTGACGACAACAGGCACGATGTCGCCCTCCTTAATGATGCCGTCAATAGAGCTGACGCGGAACGGCGCGATTTCTGAAATGTGCACCAATCCTTCTGTTTCTTTCATGCCGTCAATCGGAATGTCTTCGCCCAGGCGCGCAAATGCGCCGAACTCAGCAACACGCGTCACAACGGCGTCGAATTTTTCTCCAACCTTGAACTCGCGTGTAATCATCTCAACGAGATCCTTTGCTTTTTCCGCGGAGCCGTTTTTGCCTGTCACGAACACGGTGCCGTCCTCCTCAATCGTAATTTCTGCGCCGGTGAGCTCGCGAATTTGGTTGACTGTTTTTCCGCCGCCGCCGATGACGAGTCCGATCTGATCTTTCTTGATTTTTGTCACAAGAATTTTCGGTGCCAAGGGCGAAATATCCGGCCGCGCTTCAGGAATTGCCTCCTTGATTGTCTCGAGAATGTGGAGGCGCGCAGCTTTTGCTTTTGCAAACGCTTCCGGGAAAACAGAGAGCGGAACGCCGGCGACCTTCACATCCATCTGCATTGCAGTGACGCCTGTCGCAGTGCCCGCAACTTTGAAATCCATGTCGCCGTAGTGGTCTTCAGGTCCCTGGATGTCGGTCAATACTTTGTATGCGCCCCCTTCTCCAATCACAACACCCATCGCAATGCCGGCAACCGGTGCCTCAATCGGCACGCCGCCGTCCAAGAGCGCCAACGTGCCGCCGCAGACGGATCCCATTGAAGATGAGCCGTTTGATGACATAACCTCAGACACAATGCGGATTGTGTACGGGAATTTTTCTTTGTCGGGAATGACCGCAGCGAGTGCTTTTTCGGCGAGCGCGCCGTGGCCGATCATACGGCGGTTGGTACCGCCCATGCGTCCTGTTTCTCCCGTTGAGTACGGCGGGAAGTTGTAGTGCAGCATGAAGTGTTTTTTGCGCTGTATTTCCATGCCTTCAAGCTCAAGAATGTCCTCCGGGCCGCCGAGGGTGAGCGCCGCAAAAATGTGCGTTTCACCGCGGTAGAAAATGCCGGCGCCGTGAAGCATCGGTGCGACACCACCTGCCTGTGCATACAGCGGCCGCACGGTATCGAAGTCGCGTCCGTCAGGACGCTTCCCTCCCAATACACCGCGGTCAAACAGTGTCTCAACCTGTTCTTCAAAGTAGAGGTCAGCAAGTCCGCGGTTTTCCTCGGGAAGTTTTTCTTTGAGGAGCTCGTGCCAGGTGCTGTGAAGTTCGCCGACGGCTTCCTTGCCGCTTACTCCTGAAAACAGCGCGGCTTCAAGCTTCGGTGCGATGTCTGCCGCAAACACGTCGTGTGCTTCTGCTGAGAGTTCAGGAAACGTAAATATTTTCTTTTCTTTTCCGATTTCTGCGATGATGCCTTTTTCCCAATTTTCAAGCGCCGTAATTTCTTTTGATGCCTTGTTGAGCGCTTCGATGATGGTTTCTTCGGATACCTGCTGTGCACCCGTTTCAATCATGTTGATGTTGCCGTCTTTGCCGCACACCAAAATATCCAAAACGTTTGCGTCCCGCTGTTCGTATGTCGGATTGACGACCCAGTTTTGTGCCGCATCCAGTCCGAGCCGTACTGAACCGACAGGCCCCGCCCACGGAATGTCTGACGTCGCTAGTGCAAGCGAAGCGGCAAGAACCGCAACAGTGTCCGGGTCGTCTTCACCGATTGAAAGAATTGTGATGACAACCTGCACCTCAACGCGCAGCCGGGGATCAAAGAGCGGCCGCACTGTGCGGTCAACTGCGCGGCCGGAGAGAACCGCTTCGTCGGTCGGTTTTCCTTCGCGGCGGACGTACTTGCTGCCGAGGATTGCGCCCGCGGCGTAGAATTTTTCTTCGTAATCAACAGTGAGCGGAAAATAATCAAGCCCCTCGCGTTCCGAGGAGCCCATGACGGCAGTTGCAAGAACTGCGGTGTTGCCGTAGCGGACGATGCACGAACCGTTTGCCTGCATGGCAAGGTCGTTGAATTCGGCGGTCAGTGTTTTGCCGCCGAGCTCAGTCGTAAACGTTTTTTTCTGCATATGGGATTGCTAGTCCCCGAATCTTAGATTTGAAGAAGCTTCAAACCTAGCCATCCGAGGGCTAGAACTATAGTAATGACCGTACTGTACCACTCTGTCCGGAAGAAATGAAGAAGCCCCCGGAGCTTTGTGCGACGGGGGCGTTCTTTTTGTTTTTATTTTCTCGGGCCGTTTGTCCGGCGGGGGCGGTTGCCTCCGCGGTAGCCGAGTAGATATTTGCGGGGTTCTTTGTCGAGATCGGTAAAGTCATCCGCCGCTTCAATGAGCTGGGATGATGTAGAGCGCCCGAATGCGGCGACTTCCACCTGACATCCCTCATTCAACTGCAGGTATTTTACGAGCGGAACGAAGTCGCCGTCGCCCGAAACGAGGATAACCGCATCGAGCTTCGGTGCCAGCTTCACGGCGTCAATTGCGAGACCCACATCCCAGTCGGCTTTTTTGGCGCCGCCTGAAAAAATTTGGAGGTCTTTTGTTTTTGTTTCAATGCCGGCCTTTTCAAGTGCTTCGAAAAAAGTTTTTTCACTTCCCTCTTCGGTTGAAATAACGTACGCGACGGCGCGCACGAGCGGTCGTTCGCCGATAGCATCTTTGACGACCTGACTGAAGTTTACGCGGGCGCCGTAGAGGTTCCGCGCAGTATGATAGAGATTTTGCGCGTCAATAAAAACGGCAACGCGCTGTGCCTTCTGCTTAATGATAGTCATATACTGTGGAGCACGTAGCCCGTAACAGCAAGAAATAAAATGTAGCCCCTGCTACGTGGTTTGCGTTACGTGGTACGCGATTATTCTTTGATCTTTTTCACCAGCTCGGAGTGCTTCGCAGGATTCTTCTTTTTGAGGTATTCCAAATGGCTGCGTCGTTTTGCGACAAGTCCCAAAAGTCCGCGGCGTGAGTGCTTATCCTTGCGGTTTTTCTTCAAATGTTTTGAAAGATCGTCGATGCGTCGTGACAACACGCCTACCTGCACTTCCGGAGAACCGGTGTCGGTGTCATGCCGGCGGTTTGTCTTGATGATGCCTTCTTTCTTTTTCTTTGTGAGGGTCATATGGATAGAATCTAGAATCTGGAATCTTGATTAAGTATCTGACGCAAAGAGTATAGCATCTTCGCGAGTTTGGTGAAAAAGTAATGGGACGCAAGCGTCCCATGGTTCGGTGGAGCAAGCACACGGCCTGTGCACGAGACTCCTCTCTTCTGTTGTTGTCGACTCCCGTCTCGGGAAACCCGATAGTGGGGAGTCGTCCCCCAATCATTGAGCCTGGCAAGGGCCGATTAGCCAACGCTCCACCGAACCAGAAGTACCTTATCACACTTTTTATACATACGCAAGTTTTCTGGGAAAAGAAAGACCGCGCGCCGGAAACCGGCGCGCGGTGTGCATCAAGAAGGAATTATCTCCGCTTCTCCCCGAAAACGACCCGAACGCCCTTCATCGGCGGATGCTTGAATCCGTAGAGTACCCACCGTGCGACGCTAACAGCGAAAAAGAGGAGCAGAACGAAAATCGAGAGTAGGAAGAAGATGACAGAGACGGGCCACAGTAGCCCCATCCGTACGCTCGGCGTAAGGAAGATATTCCCGAACCAGCCGTAGTGTTGCGCTCCCTCGTGATCGTACACGTGTTCCGCGAAGAGCCGCACCACGATCCCACCCGTGAGGATGTACCCGACAACTCCGAGCACGATCCAGAGTATCGTCATCCAGGACATTTCTCTCTCCCTGATTTGAAAGACGGCGCAGAGATTGCGCGGTCAAAACTCCTGGTTAGTATTATGCACAAAAAATACAAAAAGTCAATCAGCACCACACATATTGTGCGACCCTTCTAAAGGCCGCACAATAGAGGCAATGGCGTCCCTCACGGATCTCAAAAAAGAATTTTTGGATTATCTCGAAATCGAGCGCGGGCGCTCGATTAAAACGATTGAAAACTACGATCACTACCTCTCGCGTTTTCTTGAGTTTGCAAAAACCGACTCCCCTTCCCGCATCTCGGACTCTCTTTTGCGCGAGTATCGTTTGTGGCTCAACAGACAAACAGCGCCGAAGAAGCATGACGCGAGCGCGACTTTAAAAAAGAAGACGCAAAACTACTATTTGATTGCACTGCGCGCATTTCTGAAATATCTCCGCAAGCGGAACATTGAAACAATACAGCCGGAATCAATCGAACTCGCAAAAGTCGGTGACCGTGACCTCGATCTCATCTCTGAAAAAGATTTGGAACGGCTGCTTGCGCAGCCAAACGGTGACGACGTGCGCTCGCTTCGCGACAAGGCGATTCTGGAGCTTCTTTTTTCAACCGGCATGCGTGTGTCCGAGCTCGTAGCGCTCTCTCGGGATCTTGATTTGTCGCGCGGAGAATTTGCCGTGCGCGGAAAGGGAGACAAGGTGCGTGTCGTTTTTCTCTCCGATGCCGCGAAGAAAAGCGTGAAGGCCTATCTTGATAAACGGAGCGATACGGATGACGCACTCTTCGCGCAGCTTGGAAAAAACGCTTCGCGGGCAAATGATTTGCGCCTCACGACGCGCTCAGTGGAGCGTCTGGTGAAGCACTATGCGACAAAAGCAGGTATCAGCAAAAAAGTAACGCCGCACATTATTCGGCACAGCTTTGCTACGGACCTTCTTGAAAACGGCGCGGATATCAGAAGCGTGCAGGCGCTCCTCGGTCACGCAAATATCGCAACGACACAAGTGTATACGCATGTGACCGACAAACATCTGCGCGAGGTACACGGCGCATTTCACCGGAAACGAAAATAAATACATAAATACAAAGAGTCGCGGGTCAAAAGACCCGCGACTCTTTTTGTGGTTTTTCTACAAGCTACCAGCTAAAAGCTACAATCTTGGCACCTACATTCCCTGGTTCATGCCTCCCATCGGCGCTGCCGATTTCATTTCACCCGCGTTGCACTTGGTGCACTTGCAGCCGAAGATTGCGTACACGCCGGCTACACCAACGAGGATGTAGACGATGTTCGCGAGCCACATCCAGTTGCCGAGCAAAAGGTCAACGAGATCCCAGTTACCTCCGAAGAAGTTTCCGAGACCGACGAGGCCCCAGTTCACGGCACCGATGATTACGAGCACCCAGGCGACTGACGACGTGGTGCATTTTCCTTTCATCATCATAGTAGTTATGTTTTAGGTAATAAATAAGACCTTTTCGATATCTCTATTGTAGCGTCTTTTGGCGCAAGCAATGTGTTGCCCTGTGGATATAGAGGGCGTATAGTTTCTCACCAGAACTGCGCAAACAGGAGGAGGAAGCGGATGATAACGTGTCTTTCCGGGAGCGGTACAACGCGGGATGTTTTTGCCGAGGCTGCACGAGGCCTCGACAACGGCTCGCCGAACACGCGGACACTTGGCAACGTTGCCGAGCTTCTCCGGAGGTTTTCGGAGCGGATGCTCTCAAGGGCGGAAATGGCCGCAATCGACGGGGCGCTCAGAAGCGAGCGCGACCACCGGGTGTGGAACATAACCGCGTTCACAAAGATGTTCCGCGCTCTCGCCAACGGCTCGAGCGCGCCGCGGGAAACCCGCGTCACCCTCGCATTTTTTTGCCGCCGCGTCGCGAACTCACTCTGACCGCCGCTGTTTTCTGGTGCTAGGGCCGTCCTACGGGGCGGCCTTTCGTTTTGGTGGTATGATTTCTGCATGCGAATCATTTCTTGGAATGTGAACGGGCTCCGTTCGCTCTACACGCAGGGTTTTTGGAACTGGTTTGAAAAGGAAAAACCGGACATTTTCTGCCTTCAAGAAATAAAAGCGGAAGAGATGCAGCTTCCCCCGGACGTGCAGAAACCAGCCGGCTACCACGCTTTTTTCAATTCCTCAAAAAAGAGAAAGGGGTACAGCGGCGTTGCGATGTACACAAAAATTGAGCCGACGGAAGTTCGTTTCGACTCTCTTCCTGAAGAGCTGAACCACGAAGGCAGGATTGTTGAGGCGGAGTTTAAGGACTTCGTGCTTTTGAACGTGTATTTTCCGAACGGCGGGGGCGGTCCGGAACGGCTGGACTATAAACTTCGTTATTACGATGCCTTTTTGGAGCATATCGAATCTATACGGGCACGGGGAAAAGGAGTGATTTTCTGCGGCGACATAAACACCGCCCACGAGGAGATAGATTTGGCGCGGCCGAAGGAAAACGAGGAGAACACCGGTTTTCTTCCCGAAGAACGGGCGTGGCTCGATGAAGTGGTAAACCTCGGATACGTGGATACATTCAGGCATTTTCATCCGAACAAGACGGGTGCGTATACCTACTGGGATTTGAAAACACGAGCTCGCGACAGAAATGTCGGCTGGCGCATAGATTACTTTTTTGTCTCTCCGGATTTGCTCCCGAGAATTTCAAAAGCGGAAATTTTGAGTGACGTATTTGGCTCCGACCACTGCCCGGTAGAAATTGTCCTTAAGGATTAATTTGTCTTTTAGAATAGGCATTTTGTGGAGTTGTCCACCGTGTGTCCTTTACAACTTTTTAATGTCCTTTATCATAGACACCAGAAGTCATTAAGGACACAACGTTGTTTATTATATCGGTCGATGCCACCTCTTCGACTGAGTGAACAACATAACAATAAAAGTACCCCACTTTATCTCTCCTTGTTGAGGCCAACGGTCTCAACCACGTCCTTCTCGACACATCGATCTTTCCAAGGCGGTATACCCGCCACTGTATAGCGGTCGCAGCGCGTCAATAGAAAAAACCACGCGTTTAGAGAGGGCATTCCCCTCGTAAGAGACGGACGTAGCTCCTCTCCCCCGGCCGTTCCCTACAAAGCTCTGGTTGCATCGTGTCCTCAGCAGTGACTCCGTCACAGTTCAAAGGCACACCGCGGCTGGGGCTTTTGTAATGGGAAAGATTAAAATGTAAGACGTAAGAAATAAGACGTAAAATTCATCTTTACGTCCTACTTTTTACCTTCTGACTCTCCTGCCTCATTCCACGTGATACTTCGAGCGGACTTTCTTGATTTCCTCACCCTCCGCATGTTCCTGAGCATTTTTCCCGGCTTCCCCGAGCTCTTTGAGCTCTTTTTCGTTTAATTTTGCAAGTTCAAGTGCGCGGTTTTGAAGCCACTCTTTCGTATTTCGTCCTGGCTCGTCAAGTACATCTTCGAGGAGCGCGTGGAGAATCCACCCGATGCGCGGTCCCGGCTTCTCCCCCACTGTTTCCATAAGCTTTTTGCCGTCGATTTGTAACATGCCGACTGAAATCGGGTCGCGCATAACCTCTTCAATCATGGCTTTGTACTTACGGAGGCGGTACGGTTCTTCCTTCGGGCGCCCCATGCCGATTCGGTCGCATACGCGGAGCATAAGGAGATCCTCAACGTTCTCCTGGCCGACATTTTTGATGAGGCGACGCACGGCGGAGTGTGTAATTTGTTCGGTGTCGGAGAAAAACATGTGCCAGCGGACGAGTTTTACTGTTTTTTCAATAATCGCGGTCGGAAAACGAAGTTCCTGAAGCCTGAGTTTGGCCAGTTTTGAGCCCTCAACCTCGTGTCCGTGAAATGACCAGTCCTTTTTCTTGTCGTCGAAAGCCCGCGTGTGCGGTTTTGCGACGTCGTGGAAAAGCGCGGCGAGTCTTACGGCGAGTGTCTGCTTCTTTTTTGCCGAAGCGTCGAGAGTTTGGAGGATGTGCTCAAAAACCCGATAGGAATGCGCCTGGTTTTGCTCAATACCGACCCCCGCCTCGAGTTCCGGGATGATGTGGGTGAGCAAATCGTGCTCGTGGAGGAGGATAAAACCGCGGCGTGGGTGGTCTGACATGACGATTTTGACGACTTCGTCGCGGATGCGTTCCTGAGAAATATGGCCTAAATGCTTGCTCATTTCAACGATTGCGGCGCTTGTTTCCGGGTCGATGTCGAAGTCGAGCTCGGTGGCGATGCGAACCGCGCGGAGCATGCGGAGCGCGTCTTCGTTGAAGCGGGCGTGCGCGTCGCCGACAGCGGCGACGCGCTTCTTTTCTATGTCCGCGTGTCCCTTGTACGGATCAACAATCTTCTCCCCTATCGGGTCATATGCAATAGCGTTGATGGTGAAATCGCGGCGCTTGAGGTCTTCCGTTAAATCGGCGCTGAACTCTACCGTGTCCGGGTGCCGTTTGTCGCTGTAGCCCGTTTCCTTGCGATATGGCGTGACTTCGATGACCTTTAGGGTCTCATCCTCAGCATCGTCACTAACGACTCCTACAGTGCCGAATTCGTTCTCATAGAAGGTGTTCGGAAAGAGCTCCTGGATTGCTTCCGGCGTTGCGTTTGTGGTTACATCCCAATCCTTCGGCTTCCTGTCCATGACAATATCACGGACGCATCCGCCGACGAGGTATGCTTCAAAGCCCTTGTGTTGCAAGAGCGCGACGACCGCACGGATTTCTTTCGGAATCGGCTTCATGAGTCGGATTGTACCGCGAAAAAACCAAAACAGGTAGCAAAAAAGCGAAAATCGGCTATGATGTTTTTTGTGGATGCTCGCATAGGAGGCTCCCGTATGGGAATCATATGCGATTGCACAAATGCTCCCGTATAAAAACTATACGGGAGGTCAGTCGAACCACATGGTCGCTTGGGCTACCATTTTCGTCTGCTCGAGCCGGAAAGTAAGCGAGCTTCCTTCCGTCTCTCGCCCACGAAAACCCGCCCTGCGCGACCGCGTGTCATTCTCATTCTGCTCCCGTGGTGAAATGGATATCATGACAGGCTTCGAACCTGTTGTTGGGGGTTCGAATCCCTCCGGGAGCGCAAGGAATGGTTAAAAGTTGGTAAGTTCTTGGGTTTCTTGTATACTTTTTCCATTCGGTACAGCCGCGGGCATGGTTTAGTGGTAGAACACGTCCTTGCCAAGGACGAGACGGGAGTTCGATTCTCCCTGCCCGCACAAACAAAGAAAAAGCCGGAATATTCCGGCTTTTTCTTATGTTTTGCGAGGCAGAGCAAGCAACCTGCGTTGCTTGCATGGAGAATCGAACGACGGAGCATGCGCCACAGGCGCAGCGAGTCGCGTCCAGCAGTACTTATGAGCGAAGCGAATTAGTAACTGCGGGACGATTCTCCCTTATCGGGACGCTTCTCCCCCCCCATCTTTTCAAAAGGACAACTGCCGAGAGTCAATCCTAGTCCTTTAACAAAACTTTATTTATCAACACTATTATGGGGATAAAGACGGGGATATGTGTAAAAGACATGATTTTATCCGTCCTTTATCTTTTCAAAAAATGGCTTTAAATAAGGATTTTCATAAATAATTGTTTCACGTGAAACTGTTACACATGAAACTGGCGATTTGTGAAAAATAAGACAAAAAGAAGGAATATCGGGGACTTTGGGGAAGAAATAGCCTCTATGTTTCTCATGAAACAGGGTTTCCGGATCATTGGTAGGAACTACTGGAAGCCATGGGGAGAAATAGATATTGTTGCCCGAAAAGATGGGACTTTGAGGTTTATAGAGGTAAAAGCAAGTAAAGTTACACATGAAACAGGGAATAACGTTTCACGTGAAACAAATATAGGTGTTTCTCGGCCGGAAGAACATGTTACAAACGAAAAGCTGGCGCGGTTGAGCCGAGCCATACAAACATATCTTGCGGAAAGGGGAGTTTCACCTGAAACACCCTACCAAATTGATGTTGTTTCCGTGGTCCTCAATCTAAAGGACAAAACCGCGAAAGTGGATTTTATTGAGAATGTGGCAAACTAGTGTCGGGCTGCCGGGAATTGAACCCGGTCTACATCCACCCCATGGATGCGTACTACCGGTATACTACAGCCCGATGTGAGGGACAAAGAGGAAGCGGCCTTACCCTCTTTGTTCCGAACGAGGACGTATATCGGAGCCGCGAAGCGGCGACGATACATTCCGAGTTTTCTGCGTGTTCTAAATGTCCTCTGTCGGGGCGCCGAGAATCGAACTCGGTCTATCTGCTCCCAAAGCAGACGTACTACCGGTATACTACGCCCCGAGTGAGGATAAGAATACCATGCTTGCATGATTATTCTTAATCCGAACGAGAGCCATATCGAGCTCTGTTAGCGAAGATACGCCCCGACAGAGGACACGATGAGTAAGGACTAAAACAGAAAAAATATATCATGAAAGACGACTCTTTTAAAGATTTTGTGCTGGACCAGCTTGTCGATGTCCCCGATGTTTCTGTGCGAAAAATGTTCGGTGCGTTCGGGCTGTACAGCGAGGGAACTTTTTTTGCGATTGTGGACGAAGGTGTTTTATATTTCAAAACAAATAAAGATACGCGGCAGAAATATATTGATGCGGGCACGGATTGTTTCCACGTGAGCGATGAGCAGACGTTGAAAAATTACTATGAAGTGCCCGCGGATGTTTTGGAAAATCCTGAGGTGCTTTCCGAATGGGCAGGGGAGGCGATTCACGTGGGACGGAAGGACTTTTAGAAGTCTGTATTCGTTGCTATAATCGCTCTGTTCCTCACTTGCGGGCATATGTAGGCATATATCCGCGGCGTTCGGAACGAGCCCGAACGAACGCATTCGCTCGGTCTGTCCCTCATTTGCGGGCATGGTTTAGTGGTAGAATGACTGCCTTCCAAGCAGTAGACGGGAGTTCGATTCTCCCTGCCCGCACACAAACGAAAAGGATCGGGATTTCCCCGGTCCTTTTCGTTTTCTGATGGAGAGAATCGAAAGCCGCAAGCGTGCCTCCTGTGGAGGATAGAGCGCTGAGGCCGGGTCGCGAACACTTAGGATTTTCGAGGTTCTACGAGAAAATGCTTAGTGATTCGTGACCGATTCTCCCTGCCCGCACAAAAACAAAAACCGCCTATGGCGGTTTTTGTGTATTCAATATCGTGTAGCTACAAACGAAATTGAATTTATTTCACTGCGTCCTTGAGCGCCTTTGCGGCTGAGAACTTCGGAACGCGAGTTGCAGGAACCTTGACCATCTCGCCGGTGCGCGGGTTGCGTGCTGTGCGAGCTGCGCGGTTCTTTACCTTGAAAATACCAAGGCTTGCAATTGAAACCTCCTGACCCTTTTTGAGTGAGCCGGTGATTTCGCTAATGAGCATTTCCATTGCACGCTCTGCGTCTGCTTTTGTTCCGCAGAACTCCGCCAACTTCTCTACAAGTGCTGCTTTATTCATCATGTTGTATTACCACTAGTGGTTAGTAATTTTTT
>CAZSMD010000007.1:12966-19361 GCA_964608145.1 uncultured Candidatus Saccharibacteria bacterium
TCACCCGGATATTTGAGTTCGGCTTCAATCTTTGTTGCAATGTTTCGTGCAAGCTGCTGTGCTTCAACATCGCTGACCTCATCCGGTTTCACGAACACGCGGATTTCACGTCCTGCCTGAATCGCGTATGACTTTTCAACACCGCTGAATGACGTCGCGATGTTTTCAAGATCTGCAAGACGTTTCAGGTAGTTCTCAACCGTGTCGCGTCGTGCACCGGGACGTGAGCCGGAAACGGCGTCGGCAACCTGCACAATGATTGATTCAAGCGTTTCGTACGGGTATTCCTCGTGGTGTGCCTGCATTGCTTTGACAATTGCCTCGTCCGCGCCAAATTTCTGCAAGATGCGGCGTCCGATTTCAACATGCGTTCCCTGAATTTCGTGGTCGACTGCTTTCCCGATGTCGTGCACGAGGGCTCCTGCCTTTGCAACGGCGACATCTGCGCCGAGTTCTTCGGCGAGCATGCCTGCCAGGTGCGCCATTTCGACTGAGTGCTGCAAAACGTTTTGTCCGTAGCTGGTGCGGAAGTGCAAGCGTCCGAGAATTGAAATCACGCGCGGATCAAGGTTAAACACGCCGGCTTCGTATGCCGCCTGTTCTCCCTTTTCCTTGATGATGTTGTTGACTTCCTGCCGGCATTTCTCGACCTCTTCTTCGATGCGTGCGGGCTGGATGCGTCCGTCTTTAATGAGGTGGTCC
Source organism: uncultured Candidatus Saccharibacteria bacterium (assembly GCA_964608145.1). GTDB lineage: Bacteria > Patescibacteriota > Minisyncoccia > Phycocordibacterales > EsbW-18 > EsbW-18. The sequence goes on from CAZSMD010000007.1 coordinate 13,669, forward strand.
AAGGCCATTTTGGCGACTGCGCGGCGTACTGGGTCAAACGAGGAAATGATGATTGAACCCGGTGTATCGTCGATAACGACCTCAACGCCCGATGCGCGTTCAAATGCCTTAATGTTGCGTCCTTCCTTGCCGATGATTTTTCCTTTCACATCTTCAGACGGCAAATCAACTGTTGAGGACATGATGTCCGATGAAACACTGTTGCCCAGCCGGTGAATTGAAGTGATGAGAATGTCCTGCGCTTTTTTCTCAAGCTGTTCGCGTCCGGTCATTTCAAGCTTGCGCATGCGCACAACGAGATCCTCCTCTGATTCTTTTTCGATTTCCTTCATGAGAAGCTCTTTCGCTTCTTCTTTTGAGAGTGCTGCGACACGTTCAAGCTCGGCGGTGCGCTTTTCACGCAGTGCCTCGGTGTCCTGGCGCGCCTGTTCGAGCACGGTAATCTGCTCTTTCAATTCCTCAGCCGCGCGGTCGATGTCCTGCTGACGCTTGTCGAGGAGTTCTTCCTTTTTAATGAGACGCTCTTCGGTCTTCTTGTTCTTTTCTGTCTGCTCGCGTGTTTCCGCGCGAACTTCTTCTATGGTTGTTTTTGCCTTTGCTTCCGCGGCTTCGATGATTCGGTTGGCTTCCTCCTGTGTTTCGAGAAGCTTGCGTTTGATTTCAAGCTCGACGGAACCCCGCTGACCAAGTCCGACGAGGTAGCGGATGAGGTATCCCAAACCAATGCCAACGACTCCCGTGACCGCGAGAAGAAAGAATACGAGATTTAATGACATACGGTTTCAATAAACCGCCGTCGCCAAGAGACGTTTATAGTTCCAGTCGTTTTGCTGTCGCGAAGTATCGTTCGTGAGAGAAAATGGTGTGAATGGAAGACATACAATCGTGGTTCAAGGTTTCGGGCGGAAAATCTAAATACTAATGGAGCCATCATACCCCGCTTTTTTGTTCTCGGCAAGAGAAACGAAGCGGCCCGCCCCCGATGCGGTGGGGCGGGCCTTCCAGAGCCGTTTTTACGGCTTGGTGCCGTGCATGTGGAAGAGCTTTACGACCGGAATTGCCGTGGAGAGTCGCCGCTCGTTACGCTTGAGGTCGGACAGACTCCGCAAGATCACTTGGTCGCCTGCGACATCGATTCCTCGAAGGTCGCTTTCGAGACCGGCCACCATACACTGGGTATCTTGAAGCTCCCGGGGCTTCTCAGACAGCCAGTGTTTGGTGCGCCACCACACTTTGAGGCGTCGAAACACCGTCTTCCTCCTTTCTGCAGGAGAACTATACCGGCGTTTACTCTAGTCCTTGCTTCGGAAAAGTAAAGACCCGCGAAGCTTTCGGCTTCGCGGGTCTTTCTTTGGTGTTTATTTTTTCTTTCCGCCCTTCTTCACAAGCACTTCGTCAATGACGCCGTACTTCTTTGCTTCCTCGGATGACATAAAGAAGTCGCGCTCGATGTCCGCGGTCACTTTTTCAAATGACTGGCCGGTGTTTTCCGCCATGAGCGTTGCGAGATTCTTTTTCATCTTCAGGATGTGCTCTGCAGTGATTGCGATGTCGGTCGCCTGTCCCTCAACGCCGCCCAACGGCTGGTGAATCATGACTTCTGCGTTCGGAAGCGCATACCGCTTTCCTTTTGCACCGGATGAAAGAATCCATGCCGCGCCCGAAGCTGCCATACCGACGCAGACCGTCGAAACGTCGGGCTTGATGTGGTTCATCGAGTCAATGATGGCAAGCGTCGAGGTAACCGAGCCGCCCGGTGAGTTGATGTAGAAAGAAATATCCTTGTCGGGGTCCTGCGACTCAAGATGCAACAGCTGCGCGATGATAATGTTCGCCGCGTGGTCATCAATCGGTCCGCCCAAAAAAATGATACGGTCCTTCAAGAGGCGAGAGTAGATGTCGTACGCGCGCTCGCCGTAGGTAGATTTTTCAATGACGGTAGGTATAAGCATGGTTTGCTGTAAAGGCTGATAAGTAAGCGTATTTTACGCCTGTTTTTCCAAAAACTCTAAAACTTTCTGATTCGTCAGAACGGTGGTGACGTATATAGTCGCTGATTCGCGCTCGCGGGCATCGTCATGACCTGCGTGCGGTGCGTGATGCGACAAGAGGTGATCCACCTCATGCTTGATTTCCTTTTCTTCGGGTTTGATGTTTTCCACGACTGCAATCTGGTTCAGTACAAGCTGGGACTTCGCACGTTTCTCCGCGTCCGGGCGGAATTCACGCCGCAAATCCTCCTCAGTTTTTTTGAGCGCTTCGAGGTAGGCGTCTTTCTGCATGCCCATGCGCTCAATGTCGTAGAAGAACTGTGTCATGAGCTTTCCGAGTTCCGCATCAATGAGAATGTCGGGGATGTGCACTTTTGTTTTTGCAAGAATGGCGTCAATAACGGCGACGCGGCGTTTTTCAGTGCGCGCGTGCATGCGCTCCGCTTCCATACCTTCCTTAATCTTGTTACGAAGATCGGCGACTGTTTTGAACGGGCCGAATGTCTGCGCGATTTCGTCAGTCATGTCTTCGGCTTTTGGTTCGCCGGAGACGTCACCCCCGCCTGCTTTTTTGTGTTCCTGCGCAAGCTGTGCGATGACTTTATCAATGTCTTCTTCCTTTACTGCTTCCGGTGTATCGTCCGTCTTGGCGAGCGATTCTTTGGCGAGTTCTTTGTAGTCCGGGAGCTCCACCTTCGGCAGAACGGCGGTTGTGATTTTGAATCCCAACGGATTGCCGAGCGCGAGCTTGGTAACAACGACGTCAGGACGGCCGATGGCGTCAATTTTGTGTTCAACCAAAAGGAGCGGGTAGTGTTCCGCAAGCGCGCGGTTCGCCATTTCTTCAAGCACCGCCCCTTCGCCGATGTGTTCAATGAGCAGGTGTTCCGGAACATGCCCCTCGCGGAAGCCGTCCATCTTTATGTGCTGCCCGAGTCTTTTAATTGCGGGGCCGCGGTGTTTCGCAAGAGTTTCCGCCGGAATCTCTCCTTCAAATGTTACGGTCGCGTTGTCGTTATGTGTGATTTTTGTATCCATAGGTGTTTTGTTCGGTCGGAGTGTAGCATGAAATCGCAAATCGTAAAACGTAAACAAAAAAAGAAAACAAAAAGCGCGGTCGCCTCAAGCGACCGCGCGATTGCGTTTTGTTTTTTAGAGCGTCTCGAGTTCTGCGTCGATATCGCTGAAGTCCTCAGCGTTCAAGTCGGCTTCAATGTCCGACACCTCGCTCGAGCTGCTTACAGGTGCCACCTCCTCGCTCGTTGTCGCGTCGGACGGTGTTTCAGTCGACGGTGCGGGTGCGATGCGTCCCATGAAATAGAATGCGCCGACCAAAAGCACGATGATAACGACGATAATGCCGATGACCGGCCCCTGTGACGAACTCTGTCCTCCCATTTGTGGTTCCATATGGTGTAGTGATTAAAAATTATTATTCTGATTCTGTTGTTGTGCCGGCCTGCGTTTTAATGAGACCGAGTCCTTTGATGGATGTGATTGCATCAACAAGCGAGGCGTGTGCTGCCCGGACATGCTCCTTGACGGTACCAAAGAGGTCGCGCACAGGTCCGAACGCGCCCGGTGTTGTTGTTGCGGTTGTTGTGCCGAGAATGTCATCTGCTGCTTCGGGAACATCGGCAAGTGTTTCTGCTGCCTTTTCAATTGAGTCCATAGCGGCATCAAGGTGCGTGCGTGCGTCAGAAAGGTCTTCGTCATTGTTTTCCTCAATGAGCTCAATGCGAGCGAGGATGCGTCCGTGAATATTTTTCAATCGTTCGATTGCCTGTTCAAAGCGCGCAATCATGCGGTCAATAAGCGCGTCAATGTTTTCGCGCCGCAGCTCTCGAATTTCTCCGCGCTTCTCCTGGAATTTTTCCTGCAGCTCTGTTTTCTTCTCATCGAAGAGCGCGCGGCGTTCTTCGATGCGGTCGCGTGCCTGCTCCGCTTTGCGGATAGGATCGGTAATCGGATTTGTTGTCGTCGCATCATCTTCTGCGCGAAGGAAAGCAACAGGGCTTATGAGCACGACGGCGAACACCAAACCAAACGTGAATTTTTTCATATAAAAGAGAGATCTTTTTAATGGATAAGATCGCTCTCTATAGTAGTACATGTGCCTGGAAGCGCAAAAGGTTACACAAAACCACCCCCTCAAGAGGGGGTGGTTTTGGACTGCTTAATGAGCGATATGAGCCATTTTTTTCTGGTACGCAGCCATGGAACGTTCGATTGCTTCCTGAGCTTCTTTCTTTCCGTGGAAGTCACCGACGACGACCTTCGGGGCGGCATGTTCGTCGTCACTCTTCAGGTCTTTGTAGGTTTCAAAGAAGTGCTTGATTTCCTTGAGGGCATGCTTGTTGAGGTCTTCCAGATCCTGGACGTCTTCCCACCGGCGGTCGTTCACGGGAACAGCGAGCACTTTGTGGTCAGGTGAACCGGAGTCGGTCATGTCCATGAATGCGACAGGGCGGACGGTCACCATCACGCCGACGGCGAGCGGGTATGTCGTGAGAACGACGAAGTCCAAAGGGTCGCCGTCGTCCCACAGTGTCTGCGGAGCGAACCCGTAGTCAAAGGGATAGGCTGACGGCGTGTAGTTCGCGCGGTCGAGCGCAATGAGTCCTGTTGTTTTGTCGATTTCGTATTTGTTGTTTGAGCCCCGCGGGATTTCAATGATGACGTTGACTTCATCGGGTGTTTTGCTGCCGACGGGAATATCGTGCCAAAGGTTCATAGAAGTAGAATGTGAAATTTAGAATAGAGAATGCGGAACGTGGTAAACGGGGGAGAGGTGTTTCATGGCCCAGAACACAGCTTTTGGTGTTCCTCAATACCGATATTTTATCTTTTCTTTATCTTTTTTTGCTACACTCTTCCCTTTAGTATCTACGCAGCTTCTTTTTGTTCGTCTGTTTCTTCGGTTTCATCACCACTCGTTTCGGTTTTTTCGCCGGCGCCGCTGTCTGCTGTTTCCTCCGCGACTTCCGGTGTTTCGGCGACATCTGCAACTGTTTCGTCCTTGTCTGTTTCACCTGCGAGTTCCTCATCAGTGACGCCTGCGGCCTGAATGTCGATGTGCCAGCCGGTCAGTTTTGCTGCAAGGCGGACGTTTTGGCCGCCGCGTCCGATGGCAAGCGACTGCTGGTCTTCGGAAACACGGACAATCGCGCGCTTTGCTTCTTCGTCGACAATATCGACGCTGATGATCTTTGCGGGAGAGAGCGAGTCCTCGATGAAGTGCTCGGGATTATCCGACCACTCGATGACGTCAATTTTTTCTCCGCCGAGTTCGCTCATGACGGTTGAAACACGGACACCGCGCTGGCCGACGAGTGCACCGACCGGATCGATGTGGTCATCGGTTGAGAAGACCGCGAGTTTTGAGCGGCTTCCCGGTTCGCGCGCGATTGCTTTGATTTCAACGATGCCCTGTGCGACTTCCGGCGCCTCTGCTTTGAAGAGTTCGAGCAGGAAGCTCGGGTGTGAACGTGAGAGACGAAGGAACACGCCGCGTGCGGATTCTTCCACGCGGAACAGGTACGCGCGAATGCGTTCGCCTGCGCGGTATCGTTCACCCGGAATTTGTTCATCGTACGACAGCACGCCGACGGCGCGTCCGAGATCGACAAAAATATTGCCGCGCTCGATGCGCTGTACGGTGCCCGAAACAATTTCTCCTTCGCGCTGTCCGAATTCCTGCGA
>CAZSMD010000007.1:19461-26440 GCA_964608145.1 uncultured Candidatus Saccharibacteria bacterium
CGTCGCCGTCTTCCTTGAAGCGCACGGTTGTTTCATCAACAACGGTTTTCACCTGCTCGAATTCCGTCGTGCCGGTGTTGCTGTCGAATTTTGCGCGAATCACCTGATCGCGTTTTCCGAATTCTTTTTTGTATGCGGTTGCCAATGCGTGCTCGATTGCTTCAAGCGTCTTCTCTTTCGAGATACCGCGCTCTTCTTCGAGTTCGCCAAGGACAACGTTCAGTGCTTTGAGATCGAATGCCATATCGGTTACTAGTTAGTGGTTTGTATGATGTAGCTGGTAATCAATAGACGGGCCCCTAAATAAAAACTGCCGCCTCCTCGAGGAGCAGCAGAAGTAGCTACCGTATTGATGTATGAAGTATACTCCATGGTCGTTCTTGAGTCAAGTGATTTTGCAATCGGTAAGGAAAAGACAAATTACTTTATTCCTGGCATTGACTTTCTATGCATCAGTGGTAACTTATTTTTAAGTAACCAATTCTTGGTTACTCGGACGTTCTTTCAAAAAGGAGCTTCGTTGTGAGCAAAAGCAACGCGGTCCCCGTCGCGGTACCGGACCAGCCGGACACCGCACCCAACACCACCAAAGGTCACCGGACGACCAGGATCAAACAGGTGCCCGACAACGACCAGCGCGGAGCCGAGGTGCTCAAGCCGGGTTCGCCCGGTCGTCGGTTCTCCCCCGAACGGAGGATGGGGAAGGATGGCTGTGGCTACTAGAGCCACGCCGACGCCACACAACCCTCCTGATCGCTACGGCGGTCAGGAGGGTTTCTACTTAAGGAGGCTACAGTGAGTGACAAATTGAAGTGGAGTAATTTTCAGACAAGGGTGGTGCTTCCAAACAGGAGCATACTTCTGAAGAGCACGCTCACTGGTGCCGTGGTTTCGGTAGACTGCCATGCCGAGACCGCGGTGGCCAGTTGGATTGACGGGAAGCAGGAAATTGCCCCGCCAATCGTCGGCACGCTCACGAATCCCGATGTCGGACTGCTCGTTCCTGCTGAGCGCGATGAGTACTCCGCATGGCGAGACAAGCTCTTGGATCGCCGGAACAACGCCGCTCATACATTCACACTCCACTTTCTCCCAACGACACTGTGCCAGCTTGAATGCTCGTACTGTTTCGAGAATGGAAGTCAGCGCATGAGGGGTATGCGGCCGGAGCTTGTCGGAGTGTCACGTGAGTGGCTTGCGACCTACCTTGCAGACCACCCGGAGATTGACACGTTTCGTCTCGCGCTTTTCGGAGGGGAACCTCTCCTGCGAAAAGACATCATCAAGCTTGGGCTGGAAGCGTTTCACTCACTCGCTCGTGAGCGAGGACTTGACTTTTGGACTGAACTAACCAGCAACGCCGAACTGCTCAACGAAGCGACGGCCAAAATGCTGTCCCAACACGAGTGGCGTCGGGTTCAGATTACGCTCGACGGTCCGAAAGATGTGCATGACGCTCGGAGGCATGGTCGGAACATGCGACCGACGTTCGAGAGAATTATGCGCAATGTGCAGATGCTTCTCTCGACCGACTATATTCCGAAGGTCGATATCAGAATATCCTTCGACCTTTCGAATGCCGACCGAGTTCCGGAGCTAATCCGCTACCTTGCCGGACTCGACAAGCAGTATCGCATCAATCTGAGTCTTGGACTCATTACACCGACGCTTCAGAATCGTGACAGCGCAAGAGACGAAGCACTCCTCGCCGAAAAGGCGCTGGTGGTGTGGAACCTGGCGAAACAACACGGCTTTGAAATTCCGGAGGAGTTCATCACCGGTCCGTGGTGTGTGGCCATAGCCAAGCACTCGGCAGTTCTACAACCGGACGGTACTTTGCAGAAGTGTTTCTGTACCGTCGGTCGAGAAGAGTACAACTTTGGAACGATTCACGAACAACCGAAGGGTGGGTATCTGTACGACTCGCGATTCGAACACTTTCGCCGGACGGACCAGTGTATCGAGGAGAAGTGCCAGTATCTGCCCATGTGTGGCGGCGGGTGTATTCACGATGCTATAGTTGCGGCCGGTGGCGCAGATGGGTCTCGCAACCGTTTTTGCCAGAAGACCCTTCTTACAGAAATGAACAAAGGTCTTCTGGTGCTCAATCATGCTTCCTAATGCTCTTTCGCAACACATGTTGTTGTGTGGTCACCACCCGGGCGGGAGGTGACCTTTTTTGTTACCATAGAACTATGTTTGAACAACACTTACCGAATTACACCCATATATTTGAAAAGGATTCTCGGTGGCGGACACACTCATCAGACCACTATATTTTTCATTATTTCGAAAACTCAGTCGCCGAAAAAGATTTAGACCATATTGTAAAGCAGCAAGAAGGCGCGTATAAAAAAATTGTGTCGTTTTTGAACGTTCCGGAACCGGGGCGTCCCATCGAGTACTTTTTCTATCCCGACGAACACACAAAGAAAGAACTTATGGGTGATGATTGGTATGCGCAGTCTATTTATAACGAATTTCGGGTTCATGTGTTGTATACCGAAAAAGATAAACCGCTTGGAGAGCACGAAGACACACACCTCCTCTCGCTTCCATGGGGTCAATCAATAGCGTTTTTTGCGGAAGGTTTAGCCGAATATATGGTCGGGCATGCGTGGGACGGGACACCGCACCTGCAGTATGTGCGGGAGGGGTATGAGAAAAAACTCTACCCGCCCCTTGAGGATTTTATGCGCCATGATGCCTGGCTTGAGACGGATGATACACAGGCAATCTATTTTTACTCCCTTGCAGGGGCTTTTACGTCGTTTCTTGTTTCTCAGTTTGGGAGGAAAAAATTTGAAACGGCATATAAACAACTGAGCAGAAAAAATACCAAAGAAAAAAATAGCGCGGTGTGCGAGTTGGTGTTTGAAGCGAATTTTCGATCTCTTGAGGCGGCATTTAAAGATTTCTTAGGTTTCTGAGTTATGAAAAAAATAACTCAGACGCAAAATTTTGTTAAAAAGAGTTTGAGAACATCCAGAGGTGCAAGAAAGTCTTTATGAAAACTCTCTGAAAACAATTGCAGTGAAATCTCTCGTCTGACCAGGTGTTTTGTTCTTGAGTCATGGTGTGGAGTCGCGGTACACGTACTAAAACGGAATAGGGTGTTGGGCAGAAAAAACTCACGATATTGTGGCGACACAAGAAAAGAGTGCAGCACACCTATTGGACCCGTCGATTTGGCAATTTTCCCCTCGCAAGAGAAGCATCAAGGAAAAGAATGAATGGTTTAATGTCATAAATCAGAATAATAAGAAGACAAAGTAAAGAAATCACAGCATCTTGAAGGGTTTCACACTCTGGGTTATCAACAAACGTGATTGTTTTAGGGGGTCCTGTTCGTTACCATATATAGAGCGAATCGTAAGACGTATACGCGCTACCAACTACTAACTACCAACTACTAACTATATCCATATGCCCATGCAAGATTTTCGTCAGCCTGTTTCTCCGAGCCCGGCTCCGAACATGCCGAAGCCGCCGATGCCACAGCAGCCGCAGATGCAGCCGCACGGGGAGCACCGCCACACGTCACTTCTGTGGGGAATCCTTCTCGTCATTATTGTCGTTGTCGCCGGACTCTGGCTTCTCGGAAAGAGCGAGAGCAATGTGAGCTACGATGAAGAGGGGAACAAGATTATCACCGCACGCTCAGGGGAATTTATCGACGGTTTTCCGATGGAACTTATCCTCGAAGAGGGGGTAAAGCCGGAAGTGAGTTATGTGATTGCCTACGACGGACGGGGCCAGCGCATGCCGGTTGCCCGTTTTACTTCAAAGTTGCCGTTTGACCAGGTTATCGGATCGTACCGGCTGTTTCTGAAGGAGGCCGGCTGGACCATTACAAAGGATGCCAACATGAATGAGGGTACGGTGACGAATTTTACGGCGATGAAGGACGGCGCGGAGGCAAATATTACGATTATGTTCCAACCGGATGCCTCGGTGGTTATCGAGATTGCATATCTGGCGCCGACAACGAACCCGGAGCAAATATAGGCCGCGATTTTTTGGTTTTTTAAAACACCGCCTTCGGGCGGTGTTTTTGTGCGAAGGCCTTCATCGACCGTTTGTGCTATTGACAAAGTAAATTAAAAGGCGTAAAAATAACGCTAGAAAACGGGTGCCGACACCCACAAAAAGGAGGAGGCACACCATGTGCTCTTTGAAAACTCAAGTAGCAATGGGTTCAATGCAACCAGGTTGTGCGTGGATTACGGTGAATCGCGCGTGTAACTTCAGGTGCTCCTGGTGTTACGCGCAGGGTACCGGGTATAACCCAAGCCAGAGCATGACACTCGACCTTGCAAAAGCACTCGTCTCTCTGCTCGAATCACTGGGTATTCGGGACGTTACGGTGATTGGAGGAGAGCCGACCCTCTGGAAGCATCTGATCGAATTCAACGCGTTCTGTGCTGGCAGGGGAATCAAGACAGGGCTTGTCACAAACGCCATGCGTTTCGGAGTCGATAGTTTTTGGGAACGCTATGTTAAGGCCCCCAACAACCACGCAGGTGTCTCGGTGAAGGCATTTGATGAAAAGAGCCTTCGGGTGGTTGCCGGTGTTGCGCGCTTCGATCTCTCGAGAAAGGGTATCGAGCGCGCGGTCAAGTTTTTCAACTGCGGTGTGAGCACGGTCTACAACACCGTGTGTGCGGACAACCTCGTTGAGATTGCTCGATTCGCGATGGAGTGTGGGGCCAAGTCCTTGAGAATAAGTCCCTGCACACCAGCACTTTCCGGGAGGAAAGTCGACGGATCCTATGTAGTTGAGCCTCACGCGCTCGTGAAGAATGTGGTAAGTATCTATCCGCAGCTTCACGAGATTACACACGGGCAGATGAGTTTTTCGATGAAACTTCCGTTGTGTTTGTGGCCTCGGGAATTCATCGATACTCTGATTCGGCGAAATCAAATCAACACGGTCTGTCAGCTCCAACATCGGTCAGGTCTTATCTTCGACACGGACGGCCGTCTCGCGATTTGCAACAGCCTGTTCGACTACCCGATTGGCAGGTACGGCAAGGATTTTAGTGATACTGATTCACTTCTTGCCGTTGTGAACGGACCCGACGCTGTGGCACTTTACGACAGACTTACTTCCTATCCGTCGAAGAAGTGCATCGAGTGTGAGAAGTTCAATATCTGTGCTGGTGGATGTCCTCTGTTCTGGACGCTGTATCACCCCGAGGAACTCATCCCCGGCTGGTGAGAGAATTCCGCCAATCGAAGCACAGAAAGGAGGTGATACAAATGGAGTTGCTGCTCGAGATTCCGGTCACGGGCATTCAGCCGGGTTATCGTCCCAGCGGGCTTAGCACGGCCAGCCGTGATGGTCAGTGTGATCCGGCGCCGGACGATTGTGCGAATCCGGACGACTGCGACTGTGACTGCGCACCGCCGCACTGACGGCACCCTCTCTGGAGGCACCAGAGACATCCCTCGGCAAGAAGTTTGCCGAGGGATTCTTATTTTGTCACAATAGGCCAATGGACAAGTCAATCTACCTATCTTTTGAATACTCAAAAACTCTTGAGAAAGAAAGGATCATTAACACAATCAAACGTCTTGGTTGGTATAAAGAAAATAAATATAACGTTGATCTGATTGGTTTTCCAAAGGTGCTCGACAGAGAGAACATTTTTTCTGTTTCCGATACTGATATTTTGAACGCCATTGATGCTGAATATGATGAAACAAAATTTGTTGAATCAGAAAAATCATTAAAAGAACTTTTCCCTTTTTATCATGATCAGCTTGTAATTTTCTTGAATGAGACAAAACTTTCAGTGATTTCACCTATCGTCGTCCAATTGACCATGTATGGTATGGCCGGAAGCTACTCTTTACCAAACAAGGCAATCGTAAATGTTTCAAAATTCTATAGTGTCGGCCTGATGAGGAATGTATTGCACGAGATTGTGCATCTGCACATCCAGCATCTTATCGATACATATAAAATTGGTCAGTGGCAAAAAGAACGGATTGTCGATTTGCTTATGGAGAAACTGGTTCCAAAATTGGCTAGGCGGCAGCGGATGCCGATAGATACGGAAAAAATTGACCAGACTTTTGAGGCCTACTACCCCAACGTCTCTCATGTCTTGGAAGTTATTGGTACTGAAGAGGGCAGCGCCTGATGCGTTTTCGGCAGGTGCGGTGATTGACTTTTGGGGAGAAATATGCTATAAAGGTATCAGATAGTGGAATTTCCACAGCTTAGGCACAAAACATGCCTTGACGCCGTGGTTTTCCCTTGCCTCGGCTCTATACTGGAGCCAGGTGGATCTTTGAGAATGGTTACTACACTAGGGGGATTGTGTCCTCCGAATGTACAAAATACGGAATAAAGGAAACAAAGGAAACCGCCGCTGCCCAATTACGGGACGCGGTTCGCAAGAAAGGAGCAGCACAATGAACGCCAAGCGCATTGCTTTGCTGTGCGCGGTCATCCTGCTGTTCGCCGCTCCTTCGTGGGCGGCGGGCACGGTGCCGGCGGAAATGCCGGCGATCTACGTCCTCTCTTCCCTCGACGAGCCCGCTTTCGAGCGAGCGTTCGTCGCGGACATCTCGAGCGGCACTGCCGGTCTCGAGATGGTCAAGAAGTTCGAGTGGGGCGGAGCGAAGGTCGGAATCATCGAAACCATGGGCGAGCAATTCATCGCTCGCGAGTGGCCGAACGGCGCCCGAACCATCGAGCACGTTGATCGCAACGCCGACTGGAAGTGTGGGGTCATTCGACCCGCGCTTGCTGAGGCGAACAAGGTGGAAGAGCGTGTTGCCTCGGGTATCTCGGATGAGGCGACGACGCCTCCTCTCCCGACGACAATTGACATCCTCGTACAGTATGAGCCGTCCGCAGCCGAAGAGGCCGGCGGCGACGACATGTTGCATGCCGAGGTTCTCCTCGCCATGGACGGTCTCAACGAGACCATGCAGAATTCGGGCCTTCCGTGGCTCTCGTTCCGCA